>JAJZRQ010000044.1 GCA_021802585.1 Chloroflexota bacterium | reverse complement strand
ACCCACGATCAACCCTGACCGCGCCGCCAAGGACGAGCTCCACGCGCACTTCGCGCGGATCGGCCGCGCGCTTGCCAACGCGCACCGGGTCGAGCTCCTCGACCTCCTCGCCCAGGGCGAGCGGAGCGTCGAGGTCCTCGCAGCCCGGGCCTCCGTATCGGTCGGCCTCGCGTCGGCCCACCTCCAGGCGCTGCGGCGTGCCGGCCTCGTCGAGTCGCGGCGAGACGGCTCGAGGATCGTCTACCGCCTTGCCGGGGACGATGTCTATGAGTTGCTGACGGCCGTCCGTTCCGTCGCGACGGGGCGAATCGCCGACGCCGCGCGGGCCGCTCGCGCCTACGTGGGCGAACCCGTCGAGATGGTGGGCCGGGACCAGCTGCTCGCGCGCGTCCGCTCAGGCGACGCGGTCGTCGTCGACCTCCGTCCGGCCGAGGAGTACGAGGCAGGCCACATCGTCGGCGCGATCTCCATCCCGCTCGCCGAGCTGGAGACCCACCTCTCCGAGCTGCCGGCGGGCGTCGAGATCGTCGCCTACTGCCGCGGTCCCTACTGCGCCCTCGCCCCCCAGGGCGTCGCCCTCCTGCAACGTGCCGGGCGGCGCGCGCGCCGGCTCGAGGACGGCTTCCCCGAGTGGCGGCGCGCCGGTCTGCCCGTCGCCACCGGCCCGCGTCCAGCCTGAGCGCGGCCGGACCGGCCGTCGAGCGTTCCTGCCGCACAATGTCGGACGCATGAACGCACCCGAGTTGCTCGTCGTCGCCGCGGCCGCGCTCGTCGCCAGCACCCTCGCCGCCGTCAGCGGGTTCGGGGGCGCGGCCGTGCTCCTCCCCGTCCTCGTCGCGGCCTTCGGGGTCCGCGACGCGATCCCGATCCTCACCGTGGCGCAGCTGATCGGGAACGGCTCCCGGGTCTGGTTCAACCGCACGGAGCTCGACCTGGGCGTCGTCCGCTGGTTCGCGCTCGGGGGCGTTCCGGCCGCGCTCGTCGGCGGACTGCTGTTCGCCACGGCTCCGCTGTCGGCGCTGACGCGGATCCTCGGCGCCTTCCTGCTCTTCGTCGTCGTGTGGCGCCACCTGCGCCCGGGTCCTCCGCCGCACATCCCCCAGCGCTCGTTCGCGATCCTTGGCGCCGCGTCCAGCTTCCTGTCCGCGCTCCTGGGCAGCGTCGGACCGCTCATGGCCCCGTTCTTCCTCGCCTACGGCCTCGTGAAGGGCGCGTACATCGGGACGGAGGCCCTGTCCACCGTCGTCATGCACGTCACGAAGCTCGTGGCGTACGGCCAGGCATCGCTGCTCACCGGCGGATCGGTGGCCATCGGGCTTGCCCTCGGGCCGATCATGATCGCCGGCTCGTTCACCGGGAAGCGCATCCTCGACCGCCTGCCGGAGCGGGCGTTCGTCGTGATCATCGAGGCGGTGCTCGTCGTCGCCGGGTTGGCCTTCCTCATCGGCGGCTGAGGAGCCGGCGGCTGGCTCGTCGATCCCGAGCTCGGCCCCCCCCCGAGCGGCGCTGACGGCCGAGCCGCTTCCTGGTCGTCTCGCACCGTTCCCGGTACGTCGGGTGCCTCGCGGCGGGGGTGGGCCGATGCTGATCATGCCGCCACTCCGGCGATGCGGTTGGCCCGGCGCAGGCGCTCGGCAGCTCCGGGGTCATGGGCCGGCAGGATGGCGAGTCCGGGATGGCGCCTTGCGAGTTCGACGACGATCGCCGCCGCCATCCGCAGGGCGTTCTTCTCGCCGACGCCGGGGATCCGCCCCGCCTCGAGCAGCTCGGCCTCGTAGGTGAGGTCGCCGACCATGAGCAGCGGCACACCGGCTTGACGGCGGACGAGCAGCGACATCGAGCCCGGCGTGTGGCCTGGCGTCGGGAGCAGGATGAGGGAGCCATCGCCCATCACGTCGTGGGCCCCGCCGAACGGCGCCAAGGTCGGCTCGGCGGTCGACCCGAAGTCGATCATCCGGTAGCGGACGCCGGGCAGGTCGATGTGGCGACGGAGGAAGCCGCGCAGCTCGGGCAGCGACCGTTCCATCGTCTCCCACTCGGCGCGCGACACGACGAGCTCTGCGTTGGGGAGCTCGCCGATCCCGCCGATGTGGTCCTCGTGGAGGTGCGACAGGACCGCGACGCGGACGTCGGACGGGGCGTAGCCGCGGGCGGCGAGCTGGGCCGTCAGCGTCTGCTCCGGCCCGATCTGGAAGCGCGCCAGACGGTCGTACAGGAAGCGGGCCGGCTGCCCGGGGAAGTACCTGTCCGGATCGGTCACCGATGCCCGGTCCTGGCCCAGGTCGAAGAGCACCAGGCCGTCGGCGTGCTCGATGAGGAAGACGTTGATGGGCCGGGGCGGCGTCCAGGCCCGCGACCCGAGGATCCAGGCGTACATCGGGATCCGGCTGCCATAGGCATGCTGGGGATGGATCTGGGTCGTCCCGGTGCTGATCACCGAGACCGCCCTGATGGGGTCCGGACGGACTCGGGCCTGGGGATCGCGCAGGATCGACGCTGCTGACCGGGTCTCAACCATGAGGACATCTCCGTGTGGCGGCGACGCCTCGAATGGCGGGCGTCGTGTTGGGACCACCATGGCCCGGCGACGCCGACCGGTCAGCGACCCGATCCCACCCGTGGCGTGATCGAAGTCACAGTTCACCGGAGGACGCCACTGCCTCCAGCCGATCGGGATCCAGGAGGACGATCCCGCGGCGGCCGGTCTCGATGAGCCCGACCGCGCGGAGGTCGTGGAGCGTACGGGCGACGACCTCGCGAGCCGTTCCGACTGCGTCGGCGAGAGCCTGCTGGTTGACCTGGGCCACGAGCGACGCGTCGTGCTGGCGGGCGGTGGCCAGGTCCAGCAGGTGGCGGGCGACCCGCTGGCGGACCGAGCCGAAGGCGGACCCGGCGAACGCGTCGAGGACGCCGTAGAGGAGGCCGGTCACCTCCTGGGTGATCGGCCAGGCGACGCGGGCATCGGCGGCGGCGGCCTTCGCGAGCGCGGTGGCGCTGAACAGCAGGAGGGCGCTGTCGATGACCGCCTGCGCCCCGACCCGAACCGGTCCGCCGACCGCCGTCGGCACGCCGAGCGACGCGCCCGAGCGCGCGTAGCGGACGGTCAGCTGGCGTCCCTCGACCGAGGTGAGGTAGACCCGCACCAGGCCGTCGACGACAATGCCGCTGCGCGGCGCGTCCTCGTCGCGGTACACGACGCCGCCGGCCGGCACGTCGAAGAGGACCGCGTCGGTGACGAGGCGATCGGTCGCCGCGGGCGGCAGGCTCGCGAGGAAGCTTCGCTCCACTGCCCGCCGGATCCGCGGGTCTGCCATTGGCCGCGCAGTCACGTCCATACGGTACCGAGTCACCCGCAAGACGGCAGCAACCCGAGACCACGTGCGGCCACCGTGTCCGGTCGGCGCCGGCCCGTCAGGCGGGCACGACGGCGATGGCGTCCAGCTCGACGAGGCAGACCGTCCGGATCGGGCTGCTGGGTGGAGTGCCGGGTACCACCTTGGCCGAGCTGCTGGAGGAAAGCGTCGCCGGCTCAGACGTGTTCAGCTGGAAGTCGAGCTCCACGACGTGACGGGACGGAACCTGCGCGTCGCCGCGACCACGCATGGGCACCTCGCCAGCGGCACGTGATAGAGTCTCGTCGGCCTTCGGGGCAGGGTGAGATTCCCGACCGGTGGTAGTCCTGCGCTCAGGCGCGGGGAGCCCACGAGCGGCCCGTCGAGCGACGGGTGTCAGCAGATCCGATGGTCGCCGCGCGAAGGCGACCGCGACGGAGCCGACGGTACAGTCCGGATGAAAGAAGGCGGCGTCGCGTCGCGCCTGTCGTGGGCGCGCTCGTTCCGTGTCGTCTGTGCCCCGAGCCGGACGAGGTGACGTGGCGCGATGACCGGACCGGCGGAGGACCCGATGGGGCGAGCCCTCGAGCTCGCCGCGCTCGGTCTCGGCCGGACCGCGCCGAATCCGCCCGTCGGCGCCGTCGTCGTCCGGGCTGGGCAGGTCGTCGGCGAGGGGTACCACACCGCCGCCGGTGAGGCACACGCCGAGACGATGGCCCTGGCGGCGGCCGGGTCGCTCGCCCGGGGCGCCACCCTCTACGTCACGCTGGAGCCCTGCTGCCACCGCGGCCGGACGCCTCCCTGCACGGACGCCATCGCCGCCGCGGGCGTCGCCGAGGTCCGCTATGCGACCGGGGACCCCGACCCCCGCGTCGCCGGTGGCGGGCACCGCGCCCTCGTCGAGGCCGGGATCCGGGTCGAGGCCGGCGCGTCGGAAGCGGAGGCCAGGGAGCTCCTCCGGGGCTACCTGCTGCGCCGGCGGCTCGGTCGCCCGTGGGTGACCGCGAAATACGCCATGGGCCTCGACGGCAAGATCGCGACCCGCTCCGGCGACGCTCGCTGGATCAGCGGCGAGGCCTCGCGGGCGCACGCCCACAGGCTTCGGGATCGTGCGGACGCGGTCATCGTGGGCATCGGGACCGTGCTCGCGGACGACCCCCGGCTCACCGTCCGGCCGGTGCCGCCGGACGGCCGCCAGCCGCACCGGATCGTCGTCGACACGCGATTGCGGATCCCTCTCGACGCTGCCCTGCTCGGACCTGAACTCGCCGCCGGGACGACCGTGGCCTTCGTCGCACCCGCTGCCGGCGCGGCGACCCTCGAGGAGCGCGGCCTGGGCCTGCTCGCCCTCCCGGCCGACGCGTCGGGGCGGGTCGACCTCCGGGCGCTCCTCGAGGCGCTCGGCCGGCGCGGCGACAACGAGGTGCTCGTCGAGGGCGGTGGTGAGCTCCTGGCGGGGTTGCTCGCGTTCGGTCTCGTCGATGAAGTGCAGGCCTGCCTGGCGCCGATCGTCATCGGCGGACGGACGGCGGGCACCCCGGTCGGCGGGATCGGTGTTGAGCGGATCGATCAGGCCGGCCGCTTCGAGATCGTGGATCTCGCCCGGCGGGATCAGGACGTCTGGATCGTGGCGCGCCCGGCCGGGCCGCCGATGGAGGTCACGAATGTTTAGCGGGATCGTCGCCGGTATGGGGCGAGTCGTCGCCCGCACCTCGATCGAGCCCAAGATCCGGCTGATCGTCCGCGCGCCGGGTCTCGTCGTCGACGTCGTCGACGGCGAGAGCGTGGCCGTCAACGGCGTCTGCCTCACCGCGGCCGGCCGCCCGGCGCCCGACGAGCTCGGCTTCGACCTGATGCCCGAGACGGTCCGGCGCACGAACCTCGGTCGGCTTGCCGCTGGCGAAGGAGTCAACCTCGAGCGGTCACTGCGGTTCGGGGATCGGCTCGGCGGCCACCTCGTCCAGGGTCACGTCGACGGGACCGCGGAGGTCGTCTCGGTCGTGCCCGAGGGCGACGCCCGGCTGGTGCGCTTCCGGTTGCGCGAGAAGCGGCTCGCCCGGGCGATCGTCGAGAAGGGCTTCGTGGCGGTCGACGGGGTGAGCCTGACCGTCGTCCGCTCGCTGCCCGACGGCTTCGTTGTCTCCCTCGTCCGGACGACGCTCGACCTGACGATCCTCGGCGCGGCGCGGCCTGGCACGATCGTGAACGTCGAGGTCGACCTCTTCGCCCGCCACCTCCTCGACGGCGCGCCCGCCCCGCGTGCGCTGGCCGCGACGAGCGAACCGGCGGCGACCGGAGACGATCGGTCGGTGGCGGTCGCCGAGGCGCTCGCGGGGCTCCGAGCCGGCCGGCCCGTCCTCGTCCTCGACGACGAGGATCGGGAGAACGAGGGCGACCTCGTCCTTGCCGCCCAGTTCGCCACCGCCGAGTGGCTCGCCTTCCTCATCCGGGAGGCGGGCGGCTTCGTCTGCGTGGCGATGGACGGCGGGCGGCTCGACGCGCTCGGGATCCCCCTCATGGTCGACGCGAACACGTCGCGGCAGGGGACCGCCTTCACCGTCAGCGTCGACGCGGCGGACGCCACGACCGGCGTCTCGGCCGCGGAGCGGGCGGCGACCGTTCGGGCCCTGGTGGATCCCGCCACCTGCCCGGCCGACCTGGTCCGACCGGGCCACGTCTTCCCGCTGCGCGCCGCGGATGGGGGGTTGCGGGAGCGGCGGGGACACACGGAGGCCGCCGTCGAGCTCTGCCGGCTGGCCGGGCTCGCGCCCGCCGCGGTGATCGTGGAGGTGATGAACCCGGACGGCACGATGGCCCGCCGGCCGGAGCTGGCCGCGTTCGCCGCGGCCCACGATCTGCCGTTCGTCACGGTCGGCGAGATCGCGGGCTGCGTCGATGCCGGGGGTGCGGCACGAGCGGAGATCCGGCCGGCGGAGATCCGGCCGGCGGTCGTCCGGGTCGCGGAGAGCACCCTTCCGACCGACCACGGGCGCTTCCGGATGGTCGTCTACGGCGCCGGCGATGGGCTGAACGATCTCGCCCTCATCCTGGGCGAGCCGACGGCAGACGGGGCACTCGTCCGGGTCCACTCTGAATGCCTCACCGGCGACGTCCTCGGCTCGCTCCGCTGCGATTGCGGCCCTCAGCTCGAGCGGGCACTGGCGACGATCGCCGCGCACGGCGCCGGAATCCTCGTCTACCTGCGCCAGGAGGGCCGCGGCATCGGGCTCGCGAACAAGGCGCGCGCCTATGCCCTCCAGGATGCCGGGCTCGACACCGTCGACGCGAACCTGGTCCTCGGCTTCGCGGCGGACCCTCGCGACTACGGACGCGCGGCGGCCATCCTCGCCGACCTCGGGGTCGATCGGGTCCGCCTTCTCACGAACAACCCGGCCAAGGTCCGGGGCCTCGAGGTCGCCGGGATCAGCGTCGTGGAACGGCGTCCCCTCGAGGTCGTCGCCGGGCCGGACAATGCCGCCTACCTCGCGACGAAGCGAGCCCGCCTCGGCCATCTGCTGGAGGCGAACCGATGACCGGATCCGGCGTCGCCCGTGGCGCTCCGGCGGGCGACGACCCCGACGGTCGGGGGCTGCGGATCGGGATCGTGGCCGCCCGGTTCAACGCGGAGATCGTCGAGGTGCTCGTCGAGACGGCCCGCGACGAGCTCCGCCGTCTTGGGGTCCGGTCGGAGGACGTGGTGCTTCTCCGTGTCCCGGGAGCGTTCGAGCTGCCGATCGCGGCCCGGGCGCTGCTTCGCTCGGCCGCTCCACCGGACGCCGTGATCTGCCTCGGCGCGGTGATCCAGGGCGAGACCCGACACTTCGACTTCGTCGCCGGCGCGGCCGCGGACGGGATCCTCCGGGTCGGCCTCGACAGCGGTCGGCCGGTGATCTTCGGCGTCCTCACGACCAACACGCTGGCCCAGGCCCGGGATCGGGCCGAGGGCACCTACCGTCGGGGCGCCGATGCCGCCCGTGACGCCGTCGCGATGGCGCGGCTCCTGGCCAGCCCGGACCTGGCCATCCGGCGCGACAGGGGCGATGTCCATGCGATCTGAGGCGAACGGCTCCGAACCGATGACGTCCGGTGCACGACAGGGCGCCGCGGATCCCCGGAGTCCGGCCGGTCCGACCGCGTTCCTCGACCGCGCCGAGGCCGCTGCCCTGGCCCGGATCACCGCTGGGCCTGAGCTCGCGGCGCTCCTCGCGCGTGCGGTTGCCGTGCGCGACGCTCGGGGCCACGGGCGGATCACGTACTCGCCGAAGGTGTTCATCCCGCTCACGAAGCTCTGTCGCGACGTCTGCCATTACTGCACGTTCGCTCGGCCACCGCGCCGCGGCGAACGGGCCTACCTGGGCCTCGACGAGGTCCTCGACATCGCTCGAGCCGGAGCCGCGGCGGGTTGCCGCGAAGCGCTCTTCACCCTGGGCGACAAGCCCGAGCGGCGCTACCCCGTGGCCCGCGGCGAATTGGCCGCGCTCGGCCACGAGACGACGATCTCGTACCTGGCCGAGGCGGCCGACGCCGTCCTCCGCGAGACGGGACTGCTGCCCCACGCCAACCCGGGCGTCGTCACCGCGGACGAGCTGGCCGCGCTCCGGACGGTCGCTCCCTCGCAGGGTCTCATGCTCGAGACCGCCACGCCCCGGCTCAGTCAGCGAGGGATGCCCCACTTCGGCTCGCCGGACAAGCTGCCCGAGCGCCGGCTCGCCATGATCGAGGCAGCCGGTCGGCTGTCCATCCCAGTCACGACGGGGATCCTCATCGGGATCGGCGAGACCCGCGCGGAGCGGATCGATGCCCTCTTCACGATCGCCGAGGTCCATGCCCGCTACGGCCATGTCCAGGAGGTGATCGTCCAGAACTTCCGGGCCAAGCCCGACACGAAGATGGCCGACCACGCCGAGCCGACGCTCGACGATCATCTCTGGACGATCGCCGTCGCCCGGCTGATCCTGGGCACGGAGGCGCACCTCCAGGCGCCGCCGAACCTGACCGGCGACTTCGGGCGCCTCCTTGACGCGGGGATCGACGACTGGGGCGGCGTCTCGCCGATCACCGTCGATCACGTCAACCCGGAAGCTCCGTGGCCGGAGCTCGAGCGGCTCACGTCCGTGACCGAATCGCGCGGTCTGACGCTTCAGCCCCGCCTCACGATCTACCCGGAGTACGTCCGCGACGAGACGCGCTGGATCGACGAGGGCGTCCGGCCGGCCGTGCTCCGGCTGGCCGACGGCGCCGGGCTCGCTCGCGACGAAGCGTGGTTCGCCGGGATCACCGCCGACAGCCCGCCGCTGACGGCGCTGACCGAGGGCTCGCTGCCGATCTCCGCTCGCGACTCCCTGCGATCGATTCTCGACCGCGCCGCGGGAGGCGAAGGCCTGACCGAGTCCCAGATCGTCCGGCTGTTCGAGGCGCGAGGCGGCGAGGTCCGGCTGGTCACGGAGGCCGCCGACGAGCTGCGACGGGCAACGAACGGCGACGTGGTCACCTACGTCGTCAACCGCAACATCAACTACACCAACGTCTGCACGTACCGCTGCGGCTTCTGCGCCTTCAGCAAGGGCAAGCTCGCCGAGAACCTCCGCGGCCGCCCGTACCTTCTGCCGCTCGACGAGATCGTCCGACGCAGCCGGGAGGCCTGGGAGCGGGGAGCGACCGAGGTCTGCCTCCAGGGCGGCATCCATCCCGATTTCGACGGCGAGTTCTACCTCGACGTGATCCGGGCCATCAAGGCCGAGCTGCCAAGCTTGCATGTCCATGCCTTCTCGCCGCTCGAGGTCAGCCAGGGCGCGCGGACGCTCGGGCTCGACCTGGAGGTCTACCTGGACCGACTCCGCGCGGCCGGCCTGGGCAGCCTCCCCGGCACGGCCGCGGAGGTCCTCGACGACCACGTCCGGGCCATCATCTGCCCCGACAAGCTGCGCACCGGCGAGTGGGTCGAGGTCATCGAGGCAGCGCACCGCGTCGGGCTCCGGACGACGAGCACGATCATGTTTGGCCACGTCGAGGGCTACGACGCCTGGGCCCGCCACCTGCTCGTGCTGCGGCGAATCCAGGAACGCACCGGCGGGATCAGCGAATTCGTGCCGCTCCCGTTCGTACACCTCGAGGCGCCGATGTACCTCAAAGGCCGCGCCCGGCGAGGGCCGTCGTACCGGGAGGCCGTCCTCATGCACGCCGTCAGCCGGCTCGCCCTCCATCCGCTCATCCCGAGCATCCAGGCGTCCTGGGTGAAGCTCGGGCCGACCGGCGCGGCGGCAGCGCTCCAGAGCGGTGCCAACGACATGGGCGGGACGCTGATGAACGAGTCGATCTCGCGGGCCGCGGGCGCGGCCCATGGTCAGGAGCTGGCGCCCGAGGCGATGGAGGCGCTCATCCGCTCGATCGGTCGCCGCCCTCGCCAGCGCACGACCCTCTATGGCGACGCGCCGGGGGCGCAGGTACGTCGCTCGTTCGGCGCACCGCCCCTCACGGACCTCATTCAGCCGACGGACCTGCGGTTCCTCCGTCATCGCGGGCCGACGCCGCCCGGCCGGGCGGGCGACGGCGAGCCAAACGGGGGTGCCCGGCCGGCGTGAACACGCGACTTGACCGGGCTGCTCGTGCTCAGGTGGAGTGCCGCGGCTCGGTCCAGGACGCCGCCGAGCTCGTGGGCATCAGGCCGAGCACCGTGAAGCGCCACCTCGCCGATCTGCGGGCGCGGTTGGGCCTTACCACCGAGCAGCTGATCTACGCCGGACGAGCGTCCGGCCGGCTCGTCGTCCCGAGCCTCGAGCCCAACTGATATCGGTCGCTTGGGCTATCGCCAAGTGGCGGGTCGCGTTACCGAGCGGCCCGTCGGCAGATGGACGGTTTCGGGGAGCTGGCACCGCGCGAGGAGTGTCGGGTCCAATCGACCGTACCCACGCCGGGCAGCCAACGATGCGACGCTCGCCTGGGCCGGCACGAGCCTCGCCCTGCCCCGCCGTCCCGACGGTCGAAGCTGGGCGGGACGGAGGGTCACGCTCGAGGAGCGCCTCGACGGCAGCCTCTGGGTGGGCGCCGACGGGCAGCACCATCGCCTCGTCGAGGCACCGTCGGTCGCCCCGGTGCTCCGGGCGCGCAAGCTCGAGCGGATCGACGACCTGCGACCGGTGCCCGAACCGCCCGGTGCGCCAAGCGTGGCGCCGTCTGCCGCGTCAACGACCGGCCGGCCGGTCCATCCATGGCGGCAGTACCCTGCCGTCAGGCCACGGTGACAAAGTCGCTGACCGCCTGATGGTCGGAGTCGCTGTCCCTCGACGGTTGGGAATGGCACGAGGTGACGCCTGCGCGCCGGCGATCGCGCGAGGGCGGGTGGTGTCGTGCCGCTCGCAGCCCCGGGTTGGATTACCGCGCTGGCCCCGCGCTCCGCGCCGGACCGACGACACGCTCCTCATATGCCCCGAGCAGGTCGAACAGCTCGGTCGCGGCGTACTGGCGGTCGTACGTCCCCTCGCTCAGCTGGCGGATGACGCCGGCCTCGGCCAGCGCCTTGAGCGCCGCGAGCGTCTGCTGCTGGCTGACACCGATTGCAGCGCGGGCGGTCGGCGCCGAAAGCACCGGCAGGGCGGGCAGCAGCGCGATGAGCTTGCTCGCAGCGGAGCCGGCCCGCGGCCGGCCCGCACGCTCGCGCCACGCCGCCTGCAGCACCGCGACCTGGTCCGCCAGCTCGATCGACATCAGGGCCGCATGGCCGGCGGCGCTGGCGAACGAGCCGATCCAGTCGGCGACCCGCCCCTCTCGGAACGCCGTGAGCCCCTCGACGTACGCGGTGGGTCGGGCCGCCAGGAGGATGCTGACCGGCGGGACGAACCGGGCGGCGACGCCGCGGCGCTGCAGGACGACGTGCACGAGGGCCCGGCCGACGCGGCCGTTGCCGTCGATGAACGGGTGGATGGTCTCGAACTGTGCGTGCGCCACGGCGGCTTGGGGCACCGCGGGCAGATCGTCGCGCGCGATGAACGTCACGAGGTCCTCGAGCAGCGGCAGGACGAGGTCCTCGGGCGGCGGCACGAAGGCCGCATCGGACGGGTTCCCGAGCCGACCGCCGATCCAGTTCTGCTCCTCGCGCACGCGGCCGGGCCGCGCCCGCTCGTCCCCCGCCATGAGCACCGCGTGGATCGCCAGCAGGTCGTCCACGGTGACCGGCGCCGTCCGGTCACCGATCGCGATCGCCTCCTCCATCGCGGACACGTTCGCCGCGACGGTCCTGGCGCTGCCCCGCGCCGCCCGGGGGTCGATGAGCGCGCGGGCCAGGTTGAGCGAGGAGACGTCGTAGCCCTCGATCCGGGACGACGCCACGGCCTCTGACCGCAGGAGCAGCGGGCCGATCGCCTCCAGGCCGCCCACCGAGGCGCGGTCGTTGAGCGCCCTGATCGCCGCCTCGGCATCCGCCGAGACGTCGGCAACCTCGAACGGAACGACGGGGCTGAGCGCCGCGATGTCGTCAGGGACGAACGCCTGGTACCGGAACGAGGTTCGGGCCCGGCGCCCGCCCATCGCGCCAGGATCTCCCTCCCACATGCGCTCGACGGTCCTCGGCACGCGGCCTCCGGCTACAACCCTTCAGTCTCTCCGCATGAATGAAGGGATGAGACCAGATTGCGCCGCTAACCCTTCAATGTCAACGGAAGACCCAAGGGAAGCGCTCGGACGGGGTCGGCGAGCGCCGCCAGCATCCGAACGATTGGGTCGGGACTCTTCCGCGCGGATCGCACTCCGACTCCGGTTTGGACACAGGCATTGCCCTGCCGAACCTGCTCGGCAGGGCATGCATCACCAGGATGGGTCACACCGCCACGTGTCTGATCGGCAGGGTCGCTCGGCATGTCGATCAGGGCCGAGTGGCCACTCTGAGTGGCGGCGGCGCATCGGGCTCCGATGACGGGCCAAGCGGCCCGGGCCGGCGGGACCTCCGGCCCGTCCGCGAGAGGACGCCTGCATGCTTTCATTCAGCCAGCGCTATGTCTGCATACGTGCACGTGCGCAAGCGTCGGAGGGGAAGCCAATGGACCTCATCCGGCTCACATCGCGCCGGGACTTCCTCAAGCACGCGGCGGTTGGTGCTGTAGCCGGCTCGCTCGCGGCCCAGGGCGCGGTCGCCGCCGCGACGGCGCCAGAGCGCAGGCACCGCTGGGGCATGGTCATCGACACTGAGCGCTGTGTCGGTTGCGAGTCGTGCGTGATCGCCTGCAAGGTCGAGAACATGACGCCGCCCGGCGTCTTCTACACGACCGTCACCCACGAGCCGCTGCCCGGCGCGCCGTCGGACAAGCCGGTGTTCATGGCGAAGCCGTGCTTCCACTGCGAGGAGCCGCCGTGCGTCCCGGTCTGTCCCGTGAACGCCACGTACAAGCGCCCACGCGACGGCATCGTCGTCGTCGACTACGACCGCTGCATCGGTTGCCGCTACTGCGTCGCCGCCTGCCCGTACGGCGCCCGCTACGCCGATTTCGGCGACGACTACGAGCTGCTGCCGGCCGCCGGCCAGGCGGTCTCGCCCGAGTACAAGCAGTACCGCGCCCGCGTGCCCGGCGCCTCGCCGATCGGCAACGTCCGCAAGTGCACGTTCTGCCTCCACCTCCAGGATGACAACGGCGAGTACGACCGCGATGCCGGCCGCTGGCCGGCCTGCGCGAAGACGTGCCCCGGCCACGCGATCCACTTCGGCGATCTCGACGACCCCGAGAGCGAGGTGTCCCGCCTCCTGCGCGAGCGGAACGCCGTCCGGCTCAAGGAGGACCTCGGGGCCGAGCCGAACGTCTACTACCTGCTCTAGCGCCGGAGGTCGAGATGACGCTCAAGCGCGCGTTCTGGATCCTCGGCCTCGTCGGCCTCGTTCCGCTCGTGGCCGGGCTGTACGTCCGCTTCACCACCCATCCCGACCCGACGAACCTCGGCAGCGTCGTGCCGTGGGGCCTGTGGATCGCCCAGTACGTCTGGTTGGCCGGCGTCGCCGCGGGCGCATACGTCATCAGCTCGCTCGTGTACGTGTTCGGGGTCCGGCGCTTCGAGCCGATCGGGCGCCTGGCGGTCTTCACCTCGATCGTCGCGCTCCCGCTCGGTCTGCTCACGGTGCTCATCGACCTCGGCCACCCCGAGCGGGCGTGGAACGTCGTCGCGTTCACGAACATCCGTTCGCCGATGGCCTGGATGATCTGGCTCTACGGGGCGTTCCTCCTCGTTGTCATCGTCGAGTTCTGGTTCCTCATGCGACGCGACCTCGCCGCGGCCATCTCCCTTCCCGGCTGGCGGGGTCGCGTCGCAGCGGTCCTCGCGTTGCGCAGCCGCGCGACGAGCGAGGCAAGCCGGGCGGCGGACATGAACAAGGTCGGTGTCCTCGCCCGGATCGGGCTGCCCCTCGCGATCCTCTTCCCGATCGGCGTCGGGACGCTGTTCGGGGTCCTCTCGGCGCGCCCGTTCTGGTACACGGGCCTGTTCCCGGTCGTGTTCGCGGTGACTGCGCTCGCGTCGGGCGTCGCGATCCTCGCGCTCGCCTCGACGATCTTCCAGGAGGGCTGGCGAGCCCAGCGCTCGCTGATCGTCGACCTCGGCCGGATCCTCCTCGGGCTGCTCATCCTCGAGCCGGTGCTGCTCGCCTCCGAGCTCGGCGTCGGCATCTACGGCAACGACCGCGGCTTCGCGGCGAGCGTCGACCTCGTCCTTTCGGGGCCGTACTGGTGGGTCTTCTGGGTCGGCCAGGTGGCGATCGGCCTCGTCGTGCCGATCGTCATCCTCGCGAGCCGGCTGGGCCGCGATCCGCGCTTCGTCTCGGCCGCGGCGGTCGCCGCGCTCGTCGGCTTTGCCGCGTTCCGCCTCAACATCGTCATCCCGGGCCTCTCGCCCGAGGAGATCGCCGGCATCACCCGCGCGGTCGACGACCCGCGGATCACGAGCGACTACTTCCCGAGCCTCCTCGAGTGGACGCTCGCCGTCGGGATCGCGGGGCTCGGGCTCGTGCTGTTTGGCCTGGGCGAGATCTTCCTGCCGCTCTCGCGCCGCACCCCGGCCGGCGAGCCGCGGGCGTAGGAGGGGACCGATGGACCAGAACGTCAACCGCCGGCGCTTCCTCAAGACCGCGGTCGCGCTCGGCGGTGCGGCGGCCGGCTCGGCGGTCACGAGCGCGACGGCCGGGCTCGTCCGGGCGGCCGACGGCCCGGCGCCCGGCTCGTCCGAGCTCGCCAATCGGTTCGGCCGCGAGGCCGGCGACTGGATCCCGTCGTGCTGCAACGCCTGCGGCGGCCAGTGCGGGATCTTCGTCCACGTCGTCGACGGGCGCGCCGTCAAGGTCGAGCCGAACCCCTTCAACCCGAACAACTACGCGAACATCAGCACCGACTTCTTCGAGAACTACGATCCCGCGATCGGCGTCCGCGAGGGCTCGTCGATCTGCCCCAAGGGCAACGCCTCGATCGCGACGCTCTACGACCCCGATCGCGTCCAGCGCCCGCTCAAGCGGACGAACCCGGCCAAGGGCCGCGATGTCGACCCCGGCTGGCAGGAGATCGGCTGGGACCAGGCGCTCGAGGAGATCGCCGCCAAGCTTCGGGCGATCCGCGAGGTCGGCACGCCCGAGAAGCTCCTGTGGTGGAGCGAGGACCACTCGTTCACCCACCCCCAGCAGGATTTCTGCGCGCTCTTCGGCACCCCGAACTACTCGAACCACTCGAACCTGTGCGACGTCTCGCGCAAGGCGTCGTTCAAGATGGTCATGGGCGACGAGCGCCCGCTGGCCGACTTCATCCAATCGAAGTTCATCGTGCTGTTCGGCTGGAACCCGACCTCGGCGATCAAGTGGGTCCACCTGCCGCGGATCATCACCCAGGCCCGCCAGCGCGGCGCGAAGCTCGTCGTCGTCGACCCGTACCTCTCCGACACCGCGGCCAAGGGCGACGAGTGGATCTCGATCCGGCCCGGCACCGACGGCGCCCTCGCGCTCGCGCTCGGCCACGTCATCGTCCGCGACGAGCTCTACGACGAGGCGTTCGTGCGCGACTGGACGAGCGGCTTCGACGCATACGCCGCGTTCGTCGCCGACAAGACGCCGGACTGGGCGGCCGAGATCACCTCGGTCCCGGCGGCAACGATCGAGCGGCTCGGCCGCGAGCTCGGCACGGCCCGGCCGGCGCTCGTCGACGTCTGGTCGGGCCCCGGCCAGCACACGAACGGTGTCCAGGGTGGCCGGGCGATCGCGCTCCTCAACGCGCTCGTCGGCACCTGGGATCGGCCAGGCGGGATGATGATCCCCGACAAGCGCGGCGCCAAGCACGCCAGCCCAGAGCTGGAGAAGCCGGTCAGCGCGGCGCGGTTCGACGGCCTCGGCGATCTCCCATGGGGCCACTCGAGCGGCGTCTACGGCCGCGGCTTCCAGCGCCTCGCCGACGGCAGCGGGCCGTACCAGCCGACGATCGGCGTATGCGTCTTCCAGAACCTCGTGATGTCCGGTCCCGGCAGCTTGCGTGTGGAGGAGGCGCTCAAGAAGCTCGAGACGTTCGTCGTCGTCGATACCCACGTCAGCGAGACCGCGCTCCTCGCCGACTACGTCATCCCCGGGACGCACTTCCTGGAGCGCTACGACCTCAACAGCCACTGGGTCACGTGGTCGGTCCTCGGGCTCCGGCAGCCGGTCGTCGGCGGCGCCGGCCAGGCGCAGTCGACGTACGCGTTCCGGGGCGGGATCTTCGGCCAGATGGCCGAGTACGAGTTCGTCGCCGCCCTCGGGCGCGAGCTCGGTCTCAGGACGAAGGACGGCACGGAGTTCTTCTCGGTCGGGGCGACTTCGAAGGAGCCGGTCGAGAGCCTGACCGCGTGGTACGAGGAGCAGCTCTCGAACGAGCTCAAGACCGGCGCACCGGGCGTCACGCTCGACGAGATGAAGGCGCTCCCGGGCGCGGTCTGGGTCGATCAGAAGGTCGGCACGACATACGAGAAATACGCGGCGCCGCTCAAATCGAAGCTCGTCGTCGATCCCGACGGCGCGGTGTTCGACAAGCCGGCTGAAGACCCGAAGCGCAAGCAGGTCGCGATCCTCGTCGGCGAGACGTTGTTCGACAAGCCAGAGGCGGACGGCGGCGTGCCGGTCGGGCGGCTGATCGCCGGCGGCGCGTGGTTCACCGACGGCGACAAGCTCCTCGACGGGCCGAAGCTCGAGGGCAAGAAGCCCAAGCAGATCGGCTATGCGTTCGGCGGCACGGACCCGCGGCGCGGCTTCTTCACCTCGACCGGCAAGGTCCAGTTCGCGAACGCGAAGTTCGCCGAGAAGCAGGACGCCACCGGCCGGCCGGTCGACGCGCTCCCCGAGTACCGCCCGCGCGACTGGCAGCCCGACACAGCCTACCCGCTCTACCTCATCAACTGGAAGGAAGCGAGCCACACCCACACCCGCTCGTTCAACAACCCGTTGCTCATGTCGATCAAGGGCGAGAACCCGCTCGTCATCAACGACGCGACGGCCGCCCGGCTCGGCATCGCCGACGGCGACGAGGTGATCGTCGAGTCGCCGAACGGCAGCACGCGGGCCCGGGCGCGGGTGACCGACCGGATGCACCCCGAGGTCGTCGGCGCCCAGCACGGCTTCGGCCACTGGGCGCTCGGGCGGGTTGCCAAGGGACGAGGCAGCGCGTTCGGCGACCTCAACACGATCCGCTACGATCCGCTCTCGGGCCAGGCGTCGCACAAGGAGATCTGCGTCAACGTGCGCAAGGCCTGACACGCGACGATCGTTCCGTGCGCCCGCCGGTCCCCCCCGGCGGGCGCACGCTCTTGCAGCACCGGAGGAGGCATGTCCGTGGATCGCACGACGCCAGGCATCGCGCTCGAGGCGTGGCTCGACCGGCTCATCGTCGAGCTCGGGGCCGAGGGCGTCTCGGCGCCGAGCCAGGCCGAGACGCGGGCGCTCCTCGAGCTCGCCAGAGTCGCCGCGCACGCGAGCGAGCGGATCGCGGCGCCGCTCTCGACCTACCTCGCCGGACTCGCGCTCGCCTCGATCCCCGCTGCCGAGCGCGCCGATCGGATCGCGGCGCTCGTCGCGGCGCTCGAACCGGACGGTTCCGCCTGACGCTGGTCGCTACGAGGCCTCGGCGCTCCGGCCGATCACCTCGCGCGCCCAGCCGTATGCGGCGACGGTGGCCGGAAAGCCGGCGGTGGGCACGGCCAGGAAGATCGCGTGGAGGAGGTCGGCCGTCGCGATGCCCTCCTCGAGCCCGCGCCGGACGTGCGAGCGGACCGCGCCCTCGGAGGAGAGGCCGACGGCGAGGCCGAGCTTGACGAGGCGCTGCTCCCGGGCGCTGAGCGCGCCCGCCTCGCGGCACGCCCGGGCGAGCGCGTCGTACGCGTCGGCGACGCCCGGCGCGTCGGCACGGAGGTCGTCGTAGACCTGCGGCAGGTAGCCTGTGGCCCGATCGGCGGCGTCGGTCATGGTCGTCCTCCCGTGGCGTCCACTGGCGAGGCGGCCATGGTACTGCCGACCCCCATGCCGAGACCCGAGCCTTGCGGCATTCACCTTCCGGGCCCGGAGCTCCTGGGAGAGCGGGGGCCGCAACAAGGGCGAGATCCGGGAGTTCGAGCATGCCGGAGCGACCACGGCCGAGCGGCCCCAGGCGTTCGAGCTCATTGGCGACGAGCCGCCGGTCTTGCTCGGCACGAACGCCGGCCCGAACGCGGTCGAGCTCGTGCTCCAGGCGCTCGCCTTCTGCTACGCGGTCGGCTACGCCTACAACGCCGCTGCGAAGGGGATCGAGATCGAGAGACTCCGGTATGAGGTCGAAGGTGATCTCGACCTCCATCGGTTCCTCGGCCTCGGGGGTCCGCGCGCGGGCTTCTCGGCGATCCGGGCGAAGGGCTGGGTCTGCTCGCCGAACGCGACCGCCGAGCAGCTCGAGGAGCTCTGTCAGTACGTCCAGGACACGTCGCCGGTCCGCGACATCCTCGCCAGCCCGGTCCCGGTGACGACGGACCTCGTCGTCCTCGACTGACTACTTCCGTTCGCCGAGGCACCCGCCGGCCCGGGCCCTCATGGGCTCCGGGCAGATCGGGTCGGGCGAACGGTACAACGAGCAGCGGCCGCACCGGGCGATCGGCCGGAGGACGCCAGGCGAGGCGTACCGGGCGACGCCGAAGGCACTGCCGTCGGGCTCCGGCCCCCGGGGCCACTTCCGGCTCCGCTACGACGTCACCGACAGCAGGGGAGCCATGACCCTGCGGCGCGGCGGTCGCCTCTACCACCTCAACGTCGGCGCGGCCCATGCCCGCCGGCGCGTCCTCGCCATCGTCGACGAGCAGGAGGTCACGGTCGTCGCCCTCGACACCGGCGAGATCCTCTCGACCCACCTGATCGAGCCCGACCGGCGGTACTGGCGCAACCAACGACGAGACCCCGGCCGATGGCCGGGGCCCAGGAAGACCGGCTGATCACAGGTGTCACCGATGACGCGACGCATGTGTCGCCGATGTCGCGACTCAAGACAGTGGCGCGCCCGACAGG
>JAJZRQ010000133.1 GCA_021802585.1 Chloroflexota bacterium | reverse complement strand
TCCGCCCGGTCGCCGAGGTCTTCGCCCTCGGCCCGCGCGTCCGGCGCGCCTGGGAGGCGCTCGGCGCCGGCGGCGTCCCCTTCGAGCTCGTCGACGACGCGGGTGGCTGGCTCGCGGTCGCCGACCCCGACCAGATCGACCAGGTGCTCTGGGCACTCCTCGACAACGCCGTGAAGCACGGCGGCGGGACCCGCGTCACGGCGCGCGTCGGCGTGGACGCGACGGCCGGGCGCGTCGGGGTGACGGTTGCCGACGAGGGGCCCGGCGTGACCGCCGACGACCGCGAGCGCCTCTTCGCCCGGTACGCGCGGGGCGGCGCGTCCGACCACCGCGACGGCACGGGCCTCGGCCTCTACGTCTCGCGGGAGCTCGCGCGGGCGAACGGCGGGGACCTCATCCTCGCGCCGGCGGCCGAGGGCGACGGAGCGGACCGGGCGCCCGGCGGCGGCGGCGCCGCGGGCACCGCCGGCAGGGTCGGAGCCGCGTTCACGCTCGAGCTCCCGGCGGAGGCGCCGACCGAGGGCTGAGGCCCACCCTTCCGACCGGCGGACGACGCGGCGGCGGCCGCGGTGCGCGGTGGTGCGCGGGGCAACCAGTGCAAGGTGAGGTGCAAGGTCTGTCCGTATGATGCGGCGACATCCGGGCGGCCCCGGGGGCTGTCGGGGGGAACGGAGAAGTCACAGGTGATTGACCGTCGCGGCATACACCGCGGGCACCGGGGACGAGGTCAGAGCGTCGTCGAGTTCGCGCTCGTGCTGCCCGTCCTCCTCTTCTTCCTGCTGGGGGCGATCGACCTCGGCCGCGTCTTCTTCACGAACGTCGCGGTGGCGAACGCCGCCCGCGCCGGCGCGATCCGCGCCTCCGAGACACCGGCCGACTCGTCGGCGATCGCGGCGGCCGTCGCGAAGGAAGCGGCGAACGTCATCGAGGGCGAGTTCGCCGGCCTGACCTGCTCGACGTCCGGGCTCGTCACGACCTGCCTCGGCAACCCCCAGCCCGCGGCCGAGATCGTCATCCGGTGCGAGGACACGAGCGGCGCAGCGATGGCATGCCCGGCCCAGCCGGCTCCCGACACCCGGGCGTCCGTCACCGTCACGGTGCCGTTCGACTTCATCACCCCGTTCATCTCGAGTGTCATCGGCAGCGGGTCGCTCCGCGTGACTTCGGCCGGGGTCGCCGACCAGCTGTCGCTGCCGACGCCGATCACGACCAGGACGTCCACGACCACGACGACGACCACGACGACCACGACGACCACGACGACAACCGTCACCTCCTCGTCGACGGCGATGTGCGACGTCCCGAGCCTCGACAACCTCCAGAAGGGGAGCCCGCTCACGAGCGCATGGTCGGGCGCCGGGTTCCTCGGCGCCGTCGCGCTCACGTACGACTACTCGAACGGCGGGAACAGCAACTCGCCGAAGTGGTACGTCAAGGCCGGCAGCCAGACGCTCACCGCGGGGACGAGCGCCCCGTGCTCGTCGGGCGTCGGGGTCACCGTGGTGTACCGGCCATGACACGGAGCCGGCGCGCGGGCCGCCCGCGAGGGCAGCGCGGCCAGAGCCTTGTCGAGTTCGCCCTCGTCTTCCCGCTCTTCCTCCTCCTCCTCTTCGGCATCGTCGACGGCGCCCGGACGGTGTTCGCCTGGAACGGCGCCTCCCAGGCGGCCCGCGACGTGGCGCGCGTCGCCGCGGTCAATTGCCTCGGCGGGGCGACGCCCTGCACGAGCGGGGCGATCGCGGCGGCCCAGGCCGTCCAGGCCGTCCAGCTCCCCGGGGGCGGCACGTGGGCCATCGCCTGCCTCGACCCCGGGACGCTCGCCACCGTGTCCGGGCGCCCGTGCAAGGCCGGGGACCTCGTCAGCGTCTCGGCCTCGACGAGCATCTCGATGCTCACGCCGGTGGTCGGACAGCTCGTCGGCCCCCTCACGCTCACCGCAGTGAGCCGCATGGAGATCGTCCAATGAGCCTCGGCATCACCCGTCTGGGCCGCCTCGTCCGCCGCCCCGCCGACCGCGGCCAGATCGTCCCTCTCTTCGCGATCGGGCTCACCGTGCTCGTCGCCGCGACCGGCCTCGTCATCGACACCGGCGGGGCGTGGGCGCAGAAGCGGAACGAGCAGCGCACCGCGGACCTCGCCGCCCTCGCCGGCGCGACCGCCGAGGCGAACGGCGCCCTCAGGCCGGCGATCATCCAGGCGGTCATCGACTCGGCCGTCGCGAACGGATACCAGCCGGGCGAGGTGACGGTGAACATCCCGCCGACGTCGGGCAAGTACGGACCCGGTGGGTCGGGCTACAGCCCGGACGACTGCTCGACGGCCGCCCTCGCGCCGTGCTGGATCGAGGTCATCGTCTCGCGACCGCACCAGAACACGTTCACCGCGATCCTCCCCGGCCAGCAGCAGTGGGGCGTGACGGCACGCGCCGTCTCCGTCGGCGGGCTCTACAACGCGACGTACGCGGGTGCCGCGCCGATCATGTTCGACCTCTCGGCGGTCCAGACGCCGCCGAACGACGAGCGGTTCTGCAACATCAAGAGCTCGACCTGCCCGAGCCCGATCGACCCGCTCCCGGCGAACCCGAACCAGTTCCAGTGGACGGAGTTCTGCGTCAAGGGCGACCCGCACTGCAACTTCGACTCGGCGCGGGGCAAGCAGCTCATCGCCGGGACGCTCCCGCTCACGATCACCCAGTGGATGGACCTCGGGCCGAACAACACGGGCCAGCACGTCGACGTGTGCAAGGCGCTCGTCGACGCGTACCCGAACGGCGGCACGATCGTCGTGGCGATCTCCGCCCCCGACCCGGCCGACCCGAAGAACGCCCTCCTCATCGGGATCTGGACGTTCGCCTTCGATCCGACGAAGACGGACTGCACGAAGGGGCCGATCATCGGCGGGACGTTCGTGAACGACGCGACGACCACCCTGCCGCTCACGATCGTCGCCGGCGGCGGCAAGCCGGAGGTCGGCCAGTTCGGGGCGCGCCTCGTCGAGTAGGCGAGGCGGCGCCGCCGGGGCGGACTGCGAGGGATGGCGGCGGGTCCTCCGGCCCGCCCGGCCGAACCGCGGGCGGGACCCCCGACCGGCGCCCGCCGGGCGTCCTCGACCGGTACGAACAGGGGATCGACCGGCCCGATCCGGCGCGGCAGCGTGCGCGGCATGAAGCCGCTCGTCATCTTCGCCTTGTGGGCCTTGCTGGGATGGAACGTCGGGTCGTGGGTAGACACGGTCGCCGGCGTGCCCGCGCTCCTCGGGATCGTCGGGGGCGTCGCCGCCGGGGCCGCGCTCGCGATCGCGTCGCAGCGCCAGGTCGCCGCCGCCGCGGCTCGGGCGCCCCGGGCGCTCGGCACGACGCCGGTCGAGCCCTCGGCGGCCCTCGACCGCGCCGCCTGACGCTGGCCGGACCGGCCGCGGACGGCCACTGGCAGCGCGCAGCGGCGCCCTCCGG
>JAJZRQ010000043.1 GCA_021802585.1 Chloroflexota bacterium | reverse complement strand
GCGAGGGTCATCGCCCCGCTGAAGATCCAGGTCGCGCCGACGGCGATGAGCTGGTGGACGACGAGCTGCGGGCTGCCGCTCTCGAGGAGCCCGCGCCCCGCGACGACCGGGTTCACGGCCGTCGAGGCGAAGACCCCGGTGAGGATCGCGCCGAGCGTGCCGCCGACGCCGTGGACGGCCCAGACGTCGAGGGCGTCATCCACCTCGAGCCGCTCGCGGAGGAGGATCGCCGCGTAGCAGACGGACCCCGCCGCGATCCCGATCGCGAGCGCCCCGGAGATGTCGACGTACCCCGAGGCGGGGGTGATCGCGACGAGGCCGGCAACGGCGCCGGACACCGCCCCGACGACCGACGGGGCGCCCTTGTGGAGCCACCCCACGAAGAGCCACGTGAGCGAGGCTGCCGCGGCGGCGGTGTTCGTGACCATGAGGGCGTTGACCGCGATGCCGTTCGCCGCCCAGGCCGAGCCGGCATTGAAGCCGAACCAGCCGAACCAGAGGAGCGCCCCGCCGAGGACGACGTACGTGACGTTGTGCGGCTCGAACCGCTCCGAGCCCGCCCGGATCCGCTTCCCGAGGTAGAGGGCGGCCACGAGGGCGGCAACGCCGGAGCTGATGTGGACGACGAGGCCGCCGGCGAAGTCGAGGGCGCCGAGCTGGGCGATCCAGCCGCCCGCGTTCCACACCCAGTGGCAGAGCGGCAGGTAGACGAGTGTCGACCAGAGGAAGGCGAAGACGACGAAGGCGTTGAAGCTCTTCCGCTCGGCGAACGCCCCCGTGATGAGGGCCGGCGTGATGACCGCGAACATCATCTGGTAGACGACGAAGAGCATCGACGGGATCGATGTCGCATACGGCCCGGGCTCCGACCCGATCCCCCGGAGGAAGAGGTGGTCGAGGCCGCCGATGAGCCCGCCCTGGCTCGGCCCGAAGGCGAGCGTGTACCCGAAGACGACCCAGGTGACGCTCACGAGCGCGAGGAGGAACCAGCTGTGCATGATCGTCGAGAGGACGTTCTTCGTCCGGACGAGCCCGCCGTAGAAGAACGCGAGGCCCGGCGTCATGAGCATGACGAGGCCGGTCGACATGAGGATCCAGGCGGTGTCGCCGGTGTTCACCACGGTGTCGGTCCCCCTCCGCGTGCCGGCGGGCATCCCGGGCCCGCCCCGCTGGACCGACGGTAGCGGCCCAGCGGCGGCGGCGGGCCGACGGCCGGCGGGCGGACAGGTGGCGCGGAGGTTGTCGTTCGGTGGCGGGCCGGCGTGCGCGACAATGCGGGCATGAGCGAGCCCACCGTCACCCCTCCGACCGCGTCCGCGGCGCCCCTCCCGGCCACGCCCGTCGCGCCCGAGGCGCGGGCCGCGCACCCGACCCGCGTCGCCGTCGTCGGCGCCGGCGCCGTCGGCTCGACGTTCGCGTTCAGCCTCCTCCTCTCCGGCCTCGCCGCGGAGATCGTCCTCGTCGACGCCAACGCCCGGAAGGCGGAGGGCGAGGCGATGGATCTCATGCACGCGGTCCCGTTCGCCCACGCGACGCGGGTCTGGGCGGGCGACATCGGCGACGCGGCCGGCGCCGCGATCACGGTCGTGACCGCCGGCGCCGCCCAGAAGCCCGGCGAGACGCGCCTCGACCTCGTGAAGCGGAACGCGGCGATCCTCGGCGACATCGTCCCGGCCGTCGCCCGCGCGAACCCCGACGGGATCGTCCTCGTGGCGTCGAACCCGGTCGACGTCCTCGCCTACCTCGCCTGGCGGATCTCCGGCCTCCCGTCGGGGCGGGTCTTCGGCTCGGGCACGATCCTCGACACGGCGCGCTTCCGGGCGCTCCTCGCCGAGCACTACGGAGTCGACCCGCGCTCGGTCCACGCATACATCGCGGGGGAGCACGGCGACTCCGAGGTCCCGGTCTGGTCTGCCGCGAACATCGCGGGGATGCCGCTCGCCGACTTCGCCGTCGCGAACGGGATGGACGACGACCCCGCGGTCCTCCGCGGGATCTTCGAGAGGACGCGCGACGCCGCCTACGAGATCATCGCGCGGAAGGGCGCCACGAACTACGCCGTCGGCGCCGGCCTCCTCCGGATCGTCGAGGCGATCCTCCGCGACCAGTCGACGGTTCTGTCGGTGAGCTCCCTCATCTGCGACTACTACGGGATCGACGACGTCTACCTGTCGATCCCCACGGTCGTCGGCCGGGGGGGCGTGGAGCGGACGCTCCGCCTCGGGCTGTCGGCCGAGGAGGCCTCCGGGCTCCGCCGCTCGGCGGAGCTGCTGAAGGAGACGATCGCCGGCCTCGGGCTCGACCGCGCCTGAGGGTCGGCCTACGCTCCGAGGCGCTCCCGCGCCGCGGCGAGCGCCGCGGCAACCCGGCCGGGGGCCGTGCCGCCGACGACGTCACACGAGGCGACGGCGGCCTCGAGGGACGCCGCCGCCCGGAGGGCCGGCGGGACGGCCGGGTCCGCCGCGAGGTTCGCGCCCGTCGCGTCGCCGGCCTCGGCGAGCATCGCGGCGATCGTCGCGTCGGGCAGCTCCCCGAGGCCCGACCCGGCCCGCTCGGCCGCGGCCACGAGCCGGCCCACGACGTGGTGGGCGACCCGGAACGGCAGGCCGTGCCGGACGAGGGCGTCGGCGACGGCCGTGGCGGTCGTGAAGCCGTCGCCGGCGGCACGCCGCATCGCGTCGCGGTCGACGGCGAGCGTCGCCACCATCCCCGCCATGACGTCGAGCGAGGCCTCGAGCGTGGCGCAGGCCTCGAACAGCGGGGGCTTGTCCTCCTGGAGGTCGCGCTGGTACGCGAGCGGCAGGCCCTTGAGGAGCGCGAGGAACCCGGCGAGCGAGCCGATCACCCGGGCCGCACGGCCGCGGACGAGCTCGGCCGGGTCGGGGTTCTTCTTGTTCGGCATCATCGACGAGCCGGTCGTGAAGGCGTCCGAGGCCCGCACGAACCCGAACCGCGGGTTCGACCACCACGTGATCTCCTCGGCGAGCCGCGAGAGGTGGACCATCGCGAGCGCGACGGCGAAGAGCAGCTCGGCGACGAAGTCCCGGTCGGAGACCGCGTCGAGCGAGTTCGCGGTGACGCCGTCGAAGCCGAGCTCACGGGCGGTCGCCCCGCGGTCGAGCGCGTAGCCGGCGCCGGCGAGGGCCCCCGAGCCGAGGGGGCTCACGTTCGCCCGGCGGCGGCAGTCGGCGAGGCGGCCCCGGTCGCGCTCGAGCATCTCGACGTACGCCAGGAGGTGGTGGGCGAGGAGGACCGGCTGCGCCGGCTGGACGTGCGTCGTCCCCGGCAGGACCGCGTCGCCCTCCCGCCCGGCGAGGTCGACGAGCGCCCGCTCCATCCGGGCGGTCGCCGCGTCGAGCGCGTCGATCGTCCGGCGGGTCCAGAGCCGGAGGTCGGTGGCGACCTGGTCGTTCCGCGAGCGGCCGGTGTGGAGCCTCCCGGCGAGGGGCCCGATCCGCGCGGCGAGAGCCGCCTCGAGGTTCAGGTGGACGTCCTCGAGGGCGGGGTCCCAGGCAAGCGTGCCCGCCTCCACCTCGGCCCGCAGCCCGGTGAGCCCGGCGACGAGCGCGTCCGCCTCCGCGGTCGAGAGGAGCCCCGCCCGCCCCAGCCCGTGGACGTGGGCGATCGAGCCGGCGAGGTCGTCGAGGGCGAGAGCGCGGTCCACCTCGATCGAACGCGTGAAGTCGGCGGTGCGCCCGTCCGTCGAGCCCTCGAATCGTCCGCCCCAGAGCCGCATCGAGCCCTCCGTCCGTCCCGCCCTACGAGGGCGTCGCCGGGAATGGTAGCGACCGCTCGAAGTCCTCCTCCCGCGCGATCCGCGCGCCGGTCCGCGGGAACGCCGCGAACGCGACGGCGCCGGCGGCGACGCCGAGGGCGGTCGCGATCGCGAAGAGGACCCCCGCGCCGAGCGCCCCGTACACGATCCCGCCGCCGACGTTGGCGACGACGGCGGCGATACCGAACGCCGTCAGCTGGTAGAGGCCCTGTCCCGTGGCCTGCAGGCGCGGCGGGAGGAGGACGGCCATCGTGAGGACGCTCCCGACCCACAGCCCGGCGAAGGCGAAGCCCGTGGCGACCCGGGTGGCGATGATGAGCGCGGGGCTGGCGAGGACGATCCACGCGGCGAAGCAGGCCGTGTACAGGACGATGCTGCCGACGATGACCCCGCGGATCCCGACACGGGTCGCGAGGCCCCCGACCGCGAGCATCGCCGGGATCTCCGCGAACGCCGACACCGAGGCGAGGAGGGCGACGTCGGACGGGCCGCCGCCGAGGGCGACGAGGTGGAGCGGGAGGTACGTGAACCCGGCGATCATCCCGACGTGGACGAGGAAGAGCGAGGCGAGGACGAGCCGCAGTCGCGGCTGGATCCGGAGCGCGACCCCGAACGACCCGCCGCGCGCCATCCCGTCCCCGACCGCCGCGAGATCGGCGCGGGCGACGTCGGGGACGAAGAACGCGGCCCCGGCGAGGAGGACGGCGAGGACCGCACAGAGGACGAACGCCGGCCCGTACCCCGTCCCGTCATAGAGGAAGCCCGCGAGGGTCGCGACGACGGCGAACCCGATCGACGAGAGGAGGCGGATCCGGCCGTACTCCCGGCCGTGGTCCGTGATCGCGTTCACGGCGAGGGCGTCGCCGAGCGGCCCCCACGCGCTCTCGAACGTGCTGAAGCCGACGAAGCCGACGACGACGACCGCGAGGGCCGCGGGGGTGCCGGCGAGGAGGACGAACGCCGCTGCGCCCGCGGCGGCCACCGCGAGGGCGCGGCGCCGCCCGAGGACCACGTCCGCGACGTGGCCCCAGGCGGGAACCGCGAGGGTGAACGCCGCGGACGACGCCGCCATGACGACGCCGATCCCGGCCGGCGGGACGCCGCGGTCGGCGAGGAGGACGGCGATGAACGGGTAGAAGACGCCGAGGGCTGCCCCGTTCAGCAGGAAGACGGCGCGCAGGGCTCGCATGGGGACCTCATGGTACGGAACCGGGGCCAGACCCGGCGAGCGGGCGCGGGGGCGCCCGTGGCAGACTCCCCCGGTGACCCTCGACCCCGCCTCCCCGGCCGCCGCGGCGCCGCGCCCGGCGACGGGCTACGCCGCCCTCATCGGCACCCTCGCCCTCATGTGGGGGAGCAGCTACCTCTTCATCAAGATCGGCGTGGAGACGCTCCCGCCGCTCAGCCTCGTCCTCCTCCGCGTCCTCGTCGGCGCCGCGATCCTCGCGGTCGGCCTCGTCGCCACGAGGACCCCGCTCCCCCGCGACGCGAGGACGATCGGCCACCTTGCCGTCCTCGGCGGGGTGAACATCGCGATCCCGTTCTGGCTCATCGGCTGGGCCGAGCAGCACATCGACTCCGGGCTCGCCGGGATCCTCCAGTCCACGGCGCCGTTCTTCACCCTCGTCATCGCTGCCGCCTTCGTCCACGACGAGCACGTGACGCGGGGCCGGCTCGCGGGGATCGGGCTCGGCTTCCTCGGGATCCTCCTCCTCTCGGCGGAGAACGTCGCCGACCTCGGCAGCGCCCTCGGGGCGCAGCGGCTCCTTGCGGAGCTCGCGGTCGTCGGCGCGTCACTCGCCTACGGGATGGGCAACACGTACGCCCGGCGCCACCTCCGGACGACCCGCCCGCTCGTCCTCGCCGCCGGCCAGGTGGGCTGGGCCGTCGTGCTCGTCGGCATCCTCGCCATCCTCGTCGACGGGGGCCTCACGCTGCCGGCCGTGCCGGAGGCGGCACTTTCGGTCCTCTGGCTCGGGGCGGTCGGGACCGGCTTCGCCTACATCGTCTTCTTCCGGCTCCTCACCGGCTGGGGCCCGACGCGGGCGAGCCTCGTCGCCTACCTCCTCCCGATCGTCGCCGTCATCCTCGGGGTCGTCGTCCTCGGCGAGACGGTCGACGCCTTCTTCGTCGCCGGGGCCGTCCTCATCGTCGCCGGCGTGTGGGTCGTGAACCGCCGCGGCTGAACCCCGCGGCCCACCCCCGCGACCGACTCGCCGCGCCGGTGCGGCCCTCAGGCGGGACGCCGGATCTCGTCGCCGGCCGCGCAGCCGACGACGTGGTCGTTCACGAGGCCCGTCGCCTCCATGAACGCATAGCAGACGGTCGGGCCGACGAACCGGAAGCCGCGTCGCTTCAGCTCCCGGCTCATCGCCCGCGATTCGGCTGTCTCGGCCGGCAGCTCGCCGAGGTTGGCCGCCTCCCGGTCCAGCGGGGCGTCGCCCACGAACCCCCACAGGAGATCCACGAGGGATCCACCCGCCTCGCGAAGAGCCAGCACGACGCGGGCGTTCGCGATCGTGCTCTCCACCTTGAGCCGGTTGCGGACGATGCCCGGGTCGCCGAGGAGGCGCTCGACGTCCGCCGGCCCGAGCCTCGCCACGACCCGCGGGTCGAAGCCGGCGAACGCCCGCCGATAGCCCTCGCGCTTCCGGAGGATCGTCGACCACGAGAGGCCGGCCTGCGCCCCCTCGAGGACGAGCATCTCGAAGAGGTGCCGCTCGTCCCGCGACGGGCGCCCCCACTCCGCGTCGTGGTACGCGCGGTAGAGCGGGTCGCCCTCGACGCCCCACGCACAGCGCGCGACGCCGTCCGGCCCGACCGTCACCGTGCGCGACGCCCATGGGCGCGCCGGGACGACCGCGTCCCGCTCCCCCATCAGCCGATGTCGCGGCGGGCGAGGCCCCACCCGCCGAGCAGGATCCCGCCGACGGCGAGGACGGCGCAGCCCGCCATCCCGCCCCAGTCCCAGATGCCGATCATCGGCTGCCCGAGGTGGGCAGTCAGGGCGAGCTGGTGCAGCCAGTCGGGCAGCTTCAGCGCCGGCGCGAGGAGGTTCACCAGGAACGTCGCGATGACGACGGCGGCCACGAGCTCCGCCGCCCACGACGTCCGCCAGAGCCCGCCGATCGCCACGCCGACCCCGACCATCGCCGCGGCGTAGAAGCCCAGCGCGACGGTCCCGGCCGTCGGCGTGACGACCTCGCTCCCGGCGACGGCGGCGCCGAGCGCGATGCCCGCCGCGTACACCGCGGTCGTGACGGCGACGGCGAGAAGCGCGCCGACCCCCCCGGCGACCGCCCACCGGGCCCGCGTGACCGGCGCCGTCAGGACCATCTCGAGGCGCCCCGCCTCCTCGTCGGAGGCCCACGTCCCGACGAACGTCGCGGCCGAGAAGCCGACGACGATGAGCCCCATCTCGACGAAGATGAGCTGGAGGAACCAGCCGGCCGACGTGAAGTCGACCGTCGGGAAGATCGACTCGATGAGGTCGGCGAACGTCGGGTACTCCGTGAGAAGGGACTCCCCGAAGGACCGGCTCATCGCGGCGAGCATGAACCCGAACACGCCGATCCCGATGCCCCAGGCGAGCGCCTGCGGCAGCTGATCGCCGAGCGCCCGGCCGACGGGGCTCCCGAGGCCGAGGGTCGCCCGCGGGAGGCCGGGGACGGGGATCCCCGTCATCACCCCCAGGTCGCGGCGGGCGAACAGCTCGACGCCGATCGCGAACAGCGCGACGGCGACGACGGCGACGAGCCCGAGCGAGGCCCAGTCGTACTGGCCGGCGAGCGGGACGTGGTCGTACGTCCAGTGGAACCACGAGAGGGTGGCGATCGGCTCGAGGGCCGGCACGTACGGCGCGTAGCCGCCGAGGATGAACGACCCGAGGAGGACGGCCCCCGCGACGCCGGCGGCGCTCCCGCGGCCGACGACCGGCGCGATCGCGAAGGCGACGCTGCCCGAGACGAGGCCCATGAGGCCGACCCACAGGGCGAACCCGACCGCCCCCGCGGGCGGGATCGCGTCACCGAGCGCGGCGACGCCGAAGACCGAGCTCGCGACGAGCGTCGCGAGGACGAGGAACCCCATCGAGAGGGCCATGGCGGTCACGTGCGCGGCGAGCTTCTCGAGCGCGACCCGCCGCTTGCCGAACGGCGCCGCCGCAACGAGGTCGAGGCTGCCGCGGCGGGCCTCGCCGGCGAGGGTCCCGGAGAGGGCGAGGATCGACCAGAGGCCGGCGAGGAACGCGAAGAACGGGCCGTACTTGTACGTGAGGAAGCCGCCCATCGTGTCCGGCTTCACGACCGGGCCGGCGATGCCGGCGATGACCGCGGGAATGTCCTTCACGAGGCGGGCGATCTCGGCGCGCGCCTCGACGGTGGCATACGCGGTGCCCCAGGCCGCGCCGACCGCCAGCATGAGGCCGGAGATGAGGCCGGTCATGATGATGAAGGCGAGGCGCGAGTCGCGGAGCGTCTTGCCGTAGATCGAGCCGAAGCCGTAGAGGCGCTGACGGAGGGGGATCGCGGGAAGGGGTGCCGCCGCGAGGGGCGGCCGCCCGGCGTCGACGGCCATCGCTACTGCACCTCGGCGGCCGCGCGGCCGTACTGGGCGAGGAACGTGTCCTCGAGGGACGGCTCGCGGGAGACGAAGTCGAGGAGTTCGAAGCGCGCGGCGGCCGCCACGACCGGGGTGATCCCGCCCGTCACCCGCATCCGGAGGACGTGGTCGTCGACGACGACGTCGGACACGCCGGGCAGGGCGGCGAAGGCGGCCGCCGGGACCTCGCCGGCGAAGCGGAGCTCGACCTGGTGGTGGGCGAGGTCGCGGAGGGCGTCGACGGTCCCGACCTTGACGAGGCGCCCCTCGCGGATGATCGCGACCCGGTCGCAGCTCTTCTCGACCTCGGAGAGGATGTGCGACGAGAGGAAGACGGTCGCCCCTCCGGCGACGGCCTCCCGGAGGATCGCGAAGAAGCTCTGCTGGACGAGCGGGTCCAGGCCCGCCGTCGGCTCGTCGAGGACGAGGAGATCGGGCCGGTGCTGGAGCGCGATGACGAGCCCGACCTTCTGCTTGTTTCCCTTGCTGTACTCGCGGAAGCGGCGCGAGGGGTCCAGGTCGAGGCGCTCGACGAGGCTCGCCCGGTACGAGGGGTCGACCCCGCCCCGGAGGTTCGCGAAGTACTCGAGCGTCTGGGCGCCGGTGAGCCGGTCGTAGAGGGCGAACTCCCCCGGGAGGTATCCCGTCCGGCGGTGGATCGCGATCGGGTCCGCGGAGGAGACGATCCCGAAGACCCGGGCGACTCCGGAGGTCGGGCGGATGAGGTCGAGGAGCGTCCGGATCGTCGTCGTCTTCCCGGCCCCGTTCGGGCCGAGGAAGCCGAAGACCTCGCCCGCGCCGACGGCGAGGTCCACCTCGACGATCCCGCGATGGCGCCCGTAGCTCTTCGTGAGGCGCTCGGTCTCGATGACGTTCATCCGCCGCTCATTCCTTTCGCAGCTGCGCGCTCGGCGTGCCAGCGCTCGACGAGCGGGGGCCACTCGCGCTCGAAGAACGCCATGAGGTGGACGAGCTCGCGCCGGTCCCCCGGTTGCGTCCGCCGCTCGGCGAGGCCGGCCGCGACGAGCAGGCGGCCCATCGTGCTCATCGAGCCCCGGCTCGCGCGGACGCGATGGGCGAGCTCGGCGGCCGACTGCTCGCGCGGGTCGGCCACGACGAGGGCCCCGATGAGGCGGCCCGCGACCCGCGGCAGGCCCGCCTCCTCGAAGTACCGCGCGACCTGCTCGATGCACGCCTCGACGCCCGCCTCCCCGGGGGGCCGGCCGTCGCCACCGGCGATCGGTGCCGTGCTCTCGGCGTTCACGACGTTCAGTATCGGCCGAACGACCCGCCCCGGCACGCGGCGCCCATCCCGCCGTGGCACCGCCCGTCCGCGCGCCGTCAGGATGTCGGGCGCGTCGACTCCGCGGTCCGCTTCAGCGCAGCGAGCTCGGCCTCGAGGCGCGGGCCGACGGCATCGCGCTCCAGCCGGAGGATCGCCCGCCCGATCCGCGTCCGGCCCTCGAGGTGGACCGAGCAGGCGACGCGCGTGCCTCCCGCCGCGGGCGCGAGGTCCCAGCGCCGCTCTCCCACGACGGCCGACCCGACGATCCCGATGCGGAAGCAGCGCTGGGGGCGCGCCTCGAGGCTCGCCACCTCGGCGCCGATCGGGATCCGCCCCAGCCGGAGGCGTCCCGCGCGCCGCGCGCCGGCGGCCGGCCAGTCCGGCCCCGCCGGGCCCAGCGCGAGGAGCGCGTCGGCGCCGGGGACCGGCGCCGGGTCGTGGAGGGCGAGCCAGACGAGCGCGGGCGGAGCGTCGACGAAGAGTCGCCGCTCGACCGCCCCGGCGGGAAGCCGCGGTGTGGCGCGTCCGGCTGCCATCGCTCCGATTATCGCACCGGGCCGCCGCCCGCCCCGGCGCGCGGCCCCGACCGGTGGCCCGCCGTCGCGCACGACGCGGCGGCGAGGCGCGCCGCCGCCGGGCCCAGGTCAGGTGAAGCGGTGGCGCTGCGGCTCGTGGCCGGCGCACGGGTTGCCCCGCCCGTACGCGACCTCCCCGGCCGTGACGTCGGCGAGGCACCAGAAGACCGTCGCCACCGAACCCTCCGACGCCGTGCCGGGGGCCACGTCCTCGCTCCCGGCGGCGGGGTGGCGGCAGATCGAGTCCGGGGCGTTCGCATGGTCGGAGAGCCATGCCCGGAGCACCGCCGGGGTCACCGACCCGGGGCGGCCGGCCGCGGCTCCCCCGAGGAGCGCGCAGGCGCGGCCGTGCCGGATCGCCGAGCGCCGCGCGTACGCGGGGTCGCCTTCGTAGCGGAGCATCGCGGGCTCGACGTAGTGGTTCGTGTGGGCCAGCGCCTCCCCGTCCGCGAGGCGCCGGACGACGCCGTCGCCGGCGCTCCCCTCGACGTTCGCGACGCCGCCGTCGCGATGGGCGAGCACCGTGTTGTAGCTGCTCGCGCGGTCGGGACGGAGGGTCGCCGCGACGGCGTCGTCGAGCGTCCGGGCGGTCAGCTGCTCACGGACCATGAGGAGGCGCGGCACGCCGATCCGCTCGTCGTTCGGCGTCAGCTCGTTGCCGGTGAGCGAGAGCCCGGCGTCGTTCCAGCCGACGCTGATCCACGGCCCGATCCCGATCGAGAAGACCGCCGGATCCCCCGGGACGTGCCACTCGACCGCCACGAGCTGCGCCTCCGACGCCGCCCCGAGGTCATTGTTGTGGGCGACCCAGAGGTGGCCATCCGCCGTGAGCGGCGGACCGGCGACGAGGTCGGAGCAGCGGCCCGGCACGGGCTCCGCGGTGCCGGCCTGCGACGGCCGGACCGCCCAGATCTCCTCGATCGAGGCGGCGAAGAGCGCGAGGGGGTCGACGCCCGCCCCCTCCGCCGCCCCGTCGATCTCGGCGACGAGCCACGGCGTCGCCGAGCGGGTCGCGTCCCGGTACCGCGCGGCGAGGGCGAGCTGCTCGTCCCGGGAGCGCCCGGGCGGGAGCGCGGCGTCGAAGGCCACAGCCTCGCGGAGCACGGGCGCCGTCGCCGCGCCCACCGCTCGCCCGACGTCACGATGGCTCCCCGCGACGCGGAGGACCGGGATCCGGCCCGCCATCGGCGCGGGGCCTACTTCCCGGCCCGGTTCGCAGGGAGCGGCGGCAGGCGCTGCTTCCCGCGGACGAGGAAGTGGTCGAACCAGGCGCGGACCTGGACGAGGTTCTCGACCCGCCGGAACGGCGTGCCGGAGCGGGTGAGCTCGTGCGTCTCGTTCGGGACGCGCATGAGGCGGACCGGGCGCCTGAGGGTCCGGAGGACGGCGAAGAGGGCCTCGGCCTGGCCGATCGGGCAGCGGAGGTCGTTCTCCGCGTGCTGGATGAGGAGCGGAGTGCGGATCCGGTCCGCGTACGTGATCGGCGACAGCTCCCGGTAGAGGTCGGGCTTCTCCCAGGGCTGGGCCCCGAACTCCATGATCCCGAAGACGCCGCCGGCGAGGTCGCCGGTCAGCATGAGGGTCGCCAGGTCGGTCACGCTGCGGCACGTGAGCGCCGCCGCGAAGCGGTCGCTGTGGCCGATGATCCAGTTCGTGAGGTAGCCGCCGTAGGAGCCGCCGGTGACGCCGAGGCGGGCCGGATCGGCGACGCCCGCGGCGACGAGCGCCTCGACGTGGGCCATCACGTCGTCCATCGGGCCGGCGCCCCAGTCGGGGAGGTTCGCGCTGTTGAAGTCCTCGCCGTAGCCCTCGGATCCCCGGGGGTTCGTGTAGAGGACGCTCATCCCCGCCCCGGCGAGCACCTGGAACTCCCAGTACGGCGCCCAGCCGTAGAGGGTGTGGGGGCCGCCGTGGATCTCGAGGACGAGGGGCGTGGCCGCCCCGTCCGTGGCCGCCGCCGACCGGAGGAGCCAGCCCTGGACCCGCCGACCGTCGACCGTCTCCCAGCGCTCCTCGGGCTCTCGGACGTCGACCTCGGCAAGGAGCTCGTCGTTGAACTCCGTGACGTGCCGCAGGCCGCCGTCCGCGGGGACGGTGCCGTCCGCGGCGAGGTCGAGGATCCAGAGGTCGGAGAGCGCGGCGGCCGTCGAGCGGATCGCGGCGACCCGCGTGCCGCCGGCCGTCGCGACAGCCTCCCAGCCCGAGAGGTAGTGCCGGTCGTCGGTGAGGCGCTCCACCTCGCCGTCGGCGAGCGCGATCCGCCAGAGCTCGTACGAGCCGTCGACGGGAGCGGTGAAGAGCACGTGCCGGCCGTCCGGCGTGACGCGGAGGCGCATCGCCTCACCCGGCGTGACGTCGGAGCCCATCCCCGCCCCGAGCATGAGGTCGTGCCGCCCGGAAAGGTTCCGTCCGCCGCCGGGGTGGGCATCCGAGCCGTCCGCCGCGAAGAGCCAGAGGTCGTTGCGGCTCCCGCCGCGGCGCGGGAGCCGGCTGCCGGCGAGGACGAGCGTCCGCCCGTCGGGCAGCCACGCCGGGTCGCCGAAGAGGCAGCCGGCGCCGTCGGTGACGCGGGTCGTCCGCCCGGTCGCGACCTCGACGACAAAGACGTCGCGCTGCCAGTCGAGGTCATGGTCGCGGCCGCGCGACGCGGCGAACGCGATCCGGGTCCCGTCGGGCGACCAGGCCGGCTCGTCGTCCGACGTCGGCCCGTCGGTGAGGCGGCGGGCGGCCCCGGTCGCCGCGTCGACGAGCCAGAGGTGGCTCACCTTGTCGTCGATGAACCCCGGCCCGTTGAGCATGTTCTGGAGCCGGTCGAGGTAACGGTAGTCCGAGGTCGGCGGCTCGCCCGGCTTCGGCGCCTCCGGCCGACGGCGGGCCTTGCGGTCCTCCGCGCGCGTCGCCCCGAACGACGTCGTCCGGACGACGAGCGAGCCGCCGTCGGGGGACCACTCGAAGGACTCGACCCCCCGGGGGAGGTCGGTCAGGCGCCGCGCCTCGCCGCCGGCGAGGGGGAGGAGGTGGACCTGCGTGCCGTCCTCGCGGTCCTTCGGCGCGTCGGGCTCGTCCTCGACGAGGGGCCGCCGGTCGGACAGGAAGGCGAGCGTCGCGCCGTCGGGCGAGAACCGCGGCCGCGTGTCGTGCCGCGCGCCGAGCGTCGCCGGGCGCGCCGGGGCGGACCCGTCGGCCGGCACGAGCCAGATCGCGTGGCGGTAGCCGTCGCGGCCGGGGGCGACGGCCTGGACCGTCATGGCGACGAGCGAGCCGTCGGGGGAGAGATGGGGGTCGGAGGGGATCCGGAACCGGTAGAGGTCCTCGGGGGTCGGCGGTCGAAGCATGGGCCGGAGTGTACGACCGGCCGCCCCGGCCGACGTGCCGTTCCGCCGTGGCCACGGCCACGCGGACGCGCCATCATGGCAGTGAACCCGCCCGCCGGGAGGTTCGCCAACCGAGGAGGTGCCGGCCATGCGCGTCCTACTCGCCCTCGATGGCTCCCCGTCCGCCGATCGCGCGCGGGCCCTCACCACGGCGCTCGCCTGGCCCGAGGGCTCGATCGTCCGGATCGTCGCCGCCCTCGACGTCGCGCCGGCCCTCTGGGGCGGCCCGTGGATCCCGGCGATCCCGGTCGACGCGGACCAGCTCGAGGAGGAAGCCGTCGCCGAGCTCACGCGGGTCCTCACCGAGGCACGCGGCCCCCTCGAGGCAGCGGGCCTGGCGGTCGAGGCCGAGCTCCTCCGCGGCCGGCCGTCGGCGGCGATCGCCGAGGACGCGAAGCTCTGGGGCCCCGACCTCGTCGTCGTCGGCAGCCGCGGCCACGGCCCGGTCGAGACCGCCGTCCTCGGCTCCGTGTCGGCAGCCGTGGTCGATCACGCCGCCTGCCCGGTCCTCGTCGCCCGCGGCGACCACGTGAGCCGGGTGATCCTCGCCGAGGACGGCTCGCCGGCGGGGATGGCCGCCCGCGACGTCGTGGCGACGTGGCCGGCGTTCACCTCGATCCCGGTCCTCGTCGTCGGCGTCGTCGACGTCGCGGCACCGTGGCGCTCCGGGATCGCGCCGACGATGTTCGCGGCGGCGATGGACGTCTACACGGAGATGCTCACGACGGCCCGCACGACGCACCGCGAGATCGTCGCCGCGACGGAGGCCCACCTCCGCGCCGCCGGCCGCACGGCGACGGGCGAGCTCCGCGAGGGCGACCCCGCCGACCAGCTGCGGCGCGCCGCGACGGACGCGGCGGGCGACCTCCTCGTCGTCGGGTCGCGCGGGCACGTCGGGATCACCCGGCTCGTCATGGGAAGCGTCGCGCACTCGGTGCTCACGCACGCCCACTGCTCGGTGCTCGTCGTGAAGCAGCCCCACGAGGGGCACTGACCGGGGCCTGCAGGCCGGGGGGCGACGGGCGCGGCGCGGGCGCGGTCAGCGGCGGCGGGCCGCGGCGATGACGCTCGCGACCGTCGGGCGCTCCCCGTAGCGGAGCACCCCGGCGGCATAGATCCGGGCCGCGACGACGAGGGTCACGCCGATCGCCACGACGAGGAGGCCGAGGGCGAGCGCCACCTCCCACGGCCGGACCGAGCCGACGACGAGGCGCGTCAGCATCACGTAGGGGCTGAAGAACGGCAGCCACGAGACCGGCGCCACCCATGCCGCCTGCGGGGCCGACGAGGCGAAGAACGCGGCGAAGTACGCGGCGAACGAGAGCATGAGCATCGGCAGCGCCACCTGCTGGACGTCCTCCTGGCGGCTCACGAGGGAGCCGGCGGCCGCGTAGGCGAGCGCCGTCAGGAGGAACCCGAGGAGGAAGAAGAGGGCGAACGCCCCGAGGATCCCCGGCGTGAGGCCCGCGAGCGGCGCCGCGGCGCCGTCGTCGCCGAGGACGAGCCGGGCGAGGGGGCCCTGGACCGCGACGACGGCGCCGGCCGGCAGGACGATCGCCGCCAGCTGCGTGAGGCCCGCGCCCCCGACGCCGACGACCTTGCCGGCGAGCATCTCCCCGGGCGTCGCCGCGTTGAGCATCACCTCCATGACCCGACTCGACTTCTCTTCGGCGACGCTCGTCGCGACCCACATTCCGTACGTGACGGAGGTGACGAAGACGAGGATCACGAGGATCGTGGCGAGGATCTGGCGGCCCGCGACGTCGATCTCCGAGCCGTGCGGCACGTCCCCCGGGATCGCGTCGGTCACGACGAAGTCCCCGAGGAGGCCGACCGCCTCGTCGGCCCGGACGCTCGCGGCGATGGCGACCGCGACGAGCCGGAAGAGGATCGCCTGGCGGCCGCCTGGGTTCGCGGTGACGAACTCGAAGTCGAGCCGGCCCGTCGGCCCGACCGTGAGGACGAGGAGCCCGTCGAGCGTCCCCGCGGCCACCTCCGCCCGGGCGGCCGCGACGCCGGCCGGGTCGACGAGGGTGAACGCGTAGACCGGCGCGGCCGTCGGGTCGAGTCCCGCCCCGCCGTTGAGGACCATCTCGAGGGAGCGAAGGGTCAGCTCCGCCGTCCGGGCATCGGGCGCGCTCGCGCCGATCCGGAGGACGGACTCCCGCTCCAGCGCCCGGATCGCGAGCGGGGCGAGCGCGGCGAGGGTGGCAACGACCGCGAGGACGAGCGTCGAGATCGCGAACGCCCGGCTGCGGACCCGCACGCGGTACTCGCGCCCGGCCACGAGGCGGGCGTTGCGGACGAGGACGAGGGCGGGATCGCCGCGACGCACGGACGCAGTCTGCCGCACCAGGCCCGCCGGCGCCCGGCCGCGACGGGCCGCGCGCACGCCCGGCCGCCGCGCCGACGGGACCCCGTCGCGGCCGTCCTACAATCCGCCCATGACCTCGAGCTACCTCCGCGGCGATGACCTCGTGGCGCCCGCCCGCATCCACGCCGACCGCGCCGCGCGGACGCTCCTCGTCGAGTGGGCCGACGGTCACCGCTCGACGTTCGAGTTCGAGCAGCTCCGCTGGCTCTGCCCGTGTGCGTACTGCCGGGGCGAGGCCGGGCTCCCGGGCTGGCTCGACACGAGCCCCGTCCTCTCGGCCGAGCAGACGCGCCTCGTCTCGATCGAGCCGGTCGGCGGCTACGCGATCGCCCCGACATGGGGCGACGGGCACCACACCGGGTACTACACGTACACGGCGCTCCGCGCCCACTGCCCGTGCCCGTCGTGCGCCGCCGCCCGGGCGGCGGCCGGGCATCCCGAGACGCCGTCCGCGCGCGGCTGAGAGCCGCGGGTCGGCAGCGGCCGGGGAGCGGGCGCATGCTACGATCCTCGGCCGACGCGGGCTTCGCCTGCCGCAGCCCGCGCTCCCTCGAGGACCCTCCACGCCCGGCATGACCACCCTCCGCGCGCGACCCCACCGCCCCGGCCGCCGCCGCCACGCGGCCGTCCCGTACGTCAACCGGGAGCTGTCGTGGCTCGACTTCAACGCGCGCGTCCTCCACGAGGCGCGCGACGAGCGGAACCCGCTCCTCGAGCGCGCCAAGTTCCTCGCGATCTTCGCCGCGAACCTCGACGAGTTCTTCCAGGTCCGGGTCTCCGGGCTCATGGAGCAGGTCGCGGCCGGGAGCGCGAAGCGCTCGCCCGACGGGCGCACCGCCGCCGAGCAACTCGCCGTCATCCGGGAGCGCGTCCAGGACCTCGTCGACGACCACTGCCGCCTCTACCGCGACGTCCGCGAGGCGCTGGCCCGCGAGGGCGTCGCGATCGTCGACCACGCGGCGATCCCGGAGCACCATGCCCGCCTTCGCGAGCGGTACCTCGACGAGATCTTCCCCGTCCTCACGCCGCTCGCCGTCGCCTCCGGCCACCCGTTCCCGTACATCAGCACCCTGTCGCTGTCGCTCGCCCTCACCGTCGCCGACCCCGTCACCGGTGAGCAGCGGTTCGCCCGCGTGAAGGTCCCTCCGATCCTCCCCCGCCTCGTCCACGTGGAGGAGCGCATCTTCGTCCCGCTCGAGCAGGTGATCGCGGCGAACCTCGACGCCCTCTTCCCGGGCGTCCAGGTCGTCGAGGCCCACATGTTCCGGGTCACCCGCGACGCCGACTTCGACGTCGAGGAGGACGAGGCCGGCGACCTCCTCTCGGCGATCGAGCAGGAGCTCCGCCGCCGCCGCTTCGGCTCGGCTGTCCGCCTCGAGGTCGACCGGGAGATGCCGGAGCCGATGCGGCAGTTCCTCCTCTCGGGGATCGGGCTCGGGGCGGACGACCTCTACGAGGTGCCGGGCACGCTCGACCTCACGTGCCTCTGGCAGATCACGACCCTCGACATCCCCGAGCTCCGCGACCCGCCGTGGACGCCGGTCGTGCCGCCGCGCCTCCTCCCGCCCGACGAGGGGGAGCTCGTCGACGTGTTCGCCGTCGTCCGCCAGGGCGACCTCCTCATCCACCACCCGTACGAGTCGTTCACGGCGTCGGTCGAGCGGTTCATCACCCAGGCCGCCGACGACCCCGACGTCCTCTCGATCAAGCAGACGCTCTACCGGACCTCCGGCGACTCCCCGATCGTCCGCGACCTCATCCGGGCGGCCGACCAGGGGAAGCAGGTCGTCGTCCTCGTCGAGATCAAGGCCCGCTTCGACGAGGAGGCGAACATCGTCTGGGCCCGCAAGCTCGAGCAGGCCGGGGCCCACGTCGTGTACGGCCTCGTCGGCCTCAAGACCCACAGCAAGGTCGCCCTCGTCGTCCGGCGCGAGGGCTCAGGCCTCCGGCGCTACGTCCACCTGGGGACTGGGAACTACAACCCGAAGACGGCCCGTCTCTACACCGACCTGGGGCTCCTCTCCTGCCGGCCGGAGCTCGGCGCGGACGCCACCGACCTGTTCAACTTCCTGACCGGCCTCTCGCGGCAGCAGGGGTTCCGGCGCCTCCTCGTCGCCCCGGACACCCTGCGGCCGCGGATCCGCGAGCTCATCCGTCGTGAGACCGACCACGCCCGGGCCGGCCGTCCGGCGCGGATCGTCGTGAAGGTCAACGCCCTCGTCGACCCGGAGATGATCGAGCTCCTCTACGAGGCGGGCCAGGCCGGCGTCGAGGTCGACTGCATCGTCCGCGGCGCCTGCAGCCTCCACCCCGGGCTGCCGGACGTCTCCGAGCGGATCCGGGTCCGCTCGATCATCGGCGAGTTCCTCGAGCACAGCCGGATCTTCGGGTTCGCGAACGGCGGCCGCCAGGAGTGGTACACCGGCTCGGCGGACCTCATGGAGCGCAACCTCGACCGGCGGGTCGAGGTCGTCTTCCCGATCGAAGACCTCGAGGCCCAGGCGCGGGTCGAGGAGGTCGTCGCGGTCATGCTCGCCGACGACCGGCGCTCCTGGCAGCTCGGCCCGGACGCGACGTGGCGGCGCACGGAGGAGCTCCGCGCGGCACCCGGCGTCCTCGACACGTTCGCGACGCTGAAGGAACGGGCGCTCGCGGCGGCGTCCGTCGAGCGCGAGCCGCCGCACGCCGCGCTCCCGGCCGGCTCGATGGACCCGAGGGCGTGACGCGATGACGGCGGAGGGGGTCGAGCTCGAGCTGAAGTACCGCGTCGCCGACGCGGCGGGCGCGGCCCGGCTCGCGGCGGCGCGCTCGTTCGGGCCGTTCCGCGCGACCGGGCCGGCGCGCCAGCTCCAGGTCGAGGATCGCTACCTCGACACGGCCGACGGGGCCCTCGCCCGGGCGGGGTACGCGGTCCGCCTCCGCCGCGGCCCGACGATGACCGTCCTGGCGGTGAAGTCGACGACGCCGGCGCGCTCCGCGCTCCACCGCCGCGAGGAGCTCGAGGGGCCTGCCGATCTCTCGCTCGACCCGCACGCCTGGCCGTCCTCCCCCGCCCGGGCCCTCGTCCTCGAGCACGCCGGCGAGGCCCCGCTCCTCGAGCTCGTCACCGTCCGCCAGCTCCGGCGGACCCGGATCCTCGCCGACGACGCGGCGGAGATCGAGCTCTCGCTCGACGAGGTCGCCGTCGTCGCCTCCGGCCGGGTCGTCGAGCGGTTCGTCGAGCTCGAGGCCGAGCTCCGCCGGGGGCCCGCCGCCGCGCTCGACGCGCTCGGCGAGATCCTCGCCGCCGATCCGGCCCTCGCCCCGGCGACGACGTCGAAGCTCGACCGGGCCCTCGCCGCGGCCGGCCTCGTGCCGCCTGCCGGAGGCCGCTCGAAGGGGAAGGGCAGGGCTGCCACGGCGTCGCCCGCGCCGGGGACGGCGGCGGAGCCGCGCGCCGCGGCGGGGCCCGGAGCGGCCGCGAGCCCCGAGGGCGAGCCGGCGGGCCCAGACGCGTCGGCCCCGCCCCCGGAGGGC
>JAJZRQ010000132.1 GCA_021802585.1 Chloroflexota bacterium | reverse complement strand
CGGCGACCCCCTCCTCTACACGGGTTCGCGCGAGGGGGTCCCGACGGGCGTCCTCGCGTTCGAGCCGCGACGCTCTGACCTGCCCCTCCAGGTCGCGTTCCCGATCCTCGTGAGCAACCTCGTGGGGGAGCTCGTCGGCGCGTCGCGGGCCCCGGCGACCGCCGTCGCGCCCGGGACGCTCGTGACCCTGCCGATCCCGGCCGGGGCCATCGGGCTGCAGGTCACGCTGCCGGACGGCGCGACCGTCGACCTCGCGCCGGGGGTCGCGGGAGGGGCGAGCGCGCCGTTCGCGGCGACCGGCCAGCTCGGGGTCTACACGGTCGTGCCGCTCGGCCTCGGGGAGGCGTCGTCGTCGCCCGGCGGCACCGTGGCGCCGGGCGGCGCCACGGCTCCCGCCGGCTCCGCCGGTCCGGGCGGGACGCCCGCCCCGGCCGCCACGCCGGCCGCCGCGGGGGCGAGCCCCGCCGCTCCGTCGGCCGCGGCCCTCGTCGATCCGGCCGCGCCGGCCCGGTTCGCGGTCGACCTCTTCGACGTCGGCGAGTCGACGATCGCGCCCGGGCCCGGCGCGGCGATCGAGGCCCTCGGGGCGACGCCGGCCACGGGTGGCGGCGGTGCCACCGGGGAGCGGCCGCCGGCGCGCGACGACCTGTGGGGCGTCCTCGCCGCCGTTGCGCTCGCCCTCCTCGTCGTCGAGGCGTTCCTCTTCCAGCGTGACGGCCTCGTCCGGGCGCGCCGCTGGCTCGCCGGCGGCCTCGGGCGCGGACCGGCCTCCGGGCCGGGCCCGCGGGGTGCGGCCGCCTCCACGGTTCGGGCCCCCCGGCCGAAGAGCCCCGCGTGATGGGCGTCAGCGCGGCCGCGCCGCTGTTCCTCCTCCTCGCGCCCCTCGTGATCGGGCTCGTCGTCGGGCTCCAGCTCCTCGCCCACGGCGGCCTCGGCGACGTCCGCGACCGGATGGCGCTCTTCGTCCGCGCGCTCCTCGCGACCGCCCTCGCGGCGGCGCTCGCCGGGGCTGCCGTCGTGCTGCCCGCCGACCGGCTGGCGACCGTCTTCGTCGTCGACCTCTCCGACTCGGTCGGGAACGCCGGGCGGGCCGAGGCACTCGCGTTCGTCCGCGACGCGCTCGCCGTGCGGCCGGACGGCGACATCGCGGGGGTCGTCGCATTCGGGAAGGACGCCCTCGTCGAGCGCCTCCCCGGCGAGCTCGACGACCTCGACCGGCTCGCCTCGACGCCGGTCCGCGGCGCGACCGACGTCGGGGCCGCGCTCCGGCTCGCCGCCGCGCTGTTCCCGGACGCCGCGCAGCAGCGGATCGTCCTCCTCTCGGACGGCAACGACACGACCGGCGCCGGCCAGGTGGAGGCCGCCCGGGCGGGCGCCCGGGGAATCCAGGTCACGACGCGGACGATCGGCCTCGGGGCCGCCGACGAGGTCCTCGTCGACCGCGTCGACGTCCCGACGACGTCGCGCCTCGGCGAGGAGCTCGAGGTCGCGGTCGAGGTTCGCTCGACGATCGCCCAGCCGGCGACGGTCCGCCTCTACGCCGACGGGGTCCTCGCGGCCACCGAGCGGACGACGCTCGACGCGGGCGTCACCCGCGTCGTCTTCCGGGTCGCCCCGAAGGAGGCCGGCTTCCACGTGTTCCGGGCGGTCGTCGAGGCGGCTCGGGACACGTTCCCCCAGAACGACCGCGCCGACGCCGCGACGCTCGTCGCGGGGCCCCCGCGAGTCCTCGTCGTGCCCGGCGACCAGGCGGTCGCGGCCGACCTCGTCGCCGCCCTTCGGACGCGCGAGGGGGAGGTCGTCACGACGCTCCCGGAGCTCGTCCCGGACGATCCCGCGACGCTCTCCGGCTTCGACAGCATCGTCCTCGTCGACGTCCCGCGGGTCCGCTTCACGACGAGGCAGCTCGAGGCCCTGCGGTCCGTCACCCGCGACTTCGGGAAGGGCCTGGTCATGATCGGCGGACCGCGCAGCTACGGCGCCGGCGGCTACCGCGACACGCCGCTCGAGGCCTCCCTCCCGGTGGAGATGCGGGTCCGCAACCGCGAGCGGCAGCCCGACGTCGCCCTCGTCGTCGTCATCGACAGGTCGGGCTCGATGGCCGCCTGCCACTGCAACACGTTCGACCGCAGCCAGGCGGTCCAGCTCTCGGGCGTGCGCAAGGTCGACATCGGGAAGGAGGCGATCCTCCGCGCCGCGGCCGCCCTCCAGGCGACCGACGAGCTCGGCGTCGTCGCCTTCAACGAGCGGGCGAGCTGGGTCGTGAAGCGGTCTCCGCTCGGCTCGATCGCCGACCTCCAGGGCAGCCTCGGGGCGATCGACGCCGACGGCCAGACGAACATCTACGCCGGCCTCGAGGCGGGGGTCGCGGCCCTCGAGGAGGCGAAGGCGACCCGCCGTCACCTCATCCTCCTGACCGACGGCTGGTCGAGCTCCGGGCAGTACGCGGAGATCCTCGCCCGGATGAAGGCAGCCGGCATCACCCTCTCGACGGTGGGGGCCGGCGGCGGGGCGAACCCGTTCCTCGAGCAGCTCGCCGCACAGGGAGGCGGCCGCTTCTACGCGGCGGTCAACCCGGCCTCGATTCCCGACATCTTCCTCAAGGAGACCGAGCAGGTCGCCGGCCGGCAGATCGTCGAGGAGCGCTTCTTCCCGGCGATCGCCGCCTCGTCGCCGATCCTCCGCGGCCTCGACGCCGGGTTCCCGGCGCTCCTCGGCTACAACGGCACGACGGTCAAGGCTGCGGCGACGACGGTCCTCCTCTCGGGGCGCTCCGACCCGCTCCTCGCCCAGTGGCAGTACGGCCTCGGGCGGACGGTCGCCTGGACGTCCGACGCGACCGGGCGCTGGGCGAAGGGCTGGGTCGCGTGGAGCGGCTTCAGCCGCTTCTTCGGCCAGCTCGTGGCGTGGACGTTCCCCGGCGAGGAGTCGGGCGGGATCGAGGCCCGGTTCGTGGCGGGGCCCGGCGGGACGACGCTGCGGGTCGAGAGCGTGGGCCCAGACGGCTCGCCGCGCGACTTCTACGCGACGAGCGTCGTCATCGTCGACCCGGCGCTCGAACAGCGGCGGATCGACGTCCCGCAGGTCGCCCCCGGGGTCTACGAGGCCCCGGTCGGGGAGCTGACGCCGGGCGCCTACGCGCTGCGGGTCACCCAGACGCTCGCCGGCGCGGCGGCCGTCGGGCGAACCCTCGGGCTCGTCGCGCCGGCCCCCGCCGAGTACCGGCTCCTCGGGACGAACGAGCCGCTCCTCGCCGCGATCCGCGGCGCGACCGGCGGGCGCGAGGTGGCCGGCGCGGCCGATGCCTGGCGGCACGACCTCGGCACGACCGCCGGCGAGACGCCGCTCTGGCCCTGGCTCCTCGTCCTCGCCCTCCTCCTCTGGCCGCTCGACGTCTTCCTGCGGCGCATCCAGCTCACCCGCCGCGACCTCGCGGCGGCGCGGGCGTGGGTGCGGGCGATTCCGGCCCGGCGCCG
>JAJZRQ010000042.1:5000-19572 GCA_021802585.1 Chloroflexota bacterium | reverse complement strand
TTACCGGCCGCTTTCGACCGGAATTTTACTTTACCACTTCGGGCCATCCCGGTCAACTGGTTTAATTTTCCAGGTAGCCCTGGCGGGCACTGCTTTCCGGGTACGGCCCGGCGGCCGCTCGCCCGGGGCAGGGCGGCCGGCGCCGGGCGAGCCTCCACGGAATGCCGGCGGGCCGCCGGTGGGGCCGCCCGGCCGCGATGCGGGCCGCTCGCCGGGGGGCCCGCCGCGGCGATGGTCGTCGAGCGGACGGCCCGCACCCCGGCCGTCGTCGCGGCGGGCGCCGTCCCGGCGGGGGCGGCGGGGCGGCGGGCCGTCAGGCACCGGACGGACTCCCCGCCCGCCGCCACCGCTGCCCGTCGCGCGTGTCCTCCACGAGGATCCCGGCGGCGGCGAGCTCGTCGCGGAGGCGGTCGGACGCGGCCCAGTCCCGCGATGCGCGTGCGGACGCCCGCGCCTCGAGGAGGGCGTCGAGCGCGTCGGGGAGGGCATCGGCCGGGTCGGGCAGGACGCCGAGCACCGTGTCGAGGTCGCGGAGGGCCGCGAGGGCGGTGTCGGCGTCGGGGCTCGAAAGCGTCCGGTCGGCGATCCGGCGATTGAGGTCGCGGACGAGGTCGAAGAGCGCCCCGAGGGCCGGCGAGATCGCGAGGTCGTCGTCGAGCGCGGTGCCGAACGCCTCGCGCGCCCGGCCCAGGAGGCCCGCCAGGCTGGGGTCGCCGGGGCCGTCGGAGCGGTACGCCTCGAGCGCCGCGACGAGCGCGTCCAGCCGCTCGATCGCGGCGGCCGCCGCGGCGAGCGATTCGTCGCTGAAGCTGAGGGCCGTCCGGTAGTGGGCGGCGAGGAGCGCGTACCGGAGGGCGCGCGGGGAGGCGCCCGCCGCGAGGAGTTCGGTGACGCGGGCGATGTTCCCCTCGGACTTCGCCATCTTCCGGCCGCCCATCTGGAGGTGTGCGCAGTGGAGCCACGTCCGGACGAACGGCTTGCCGGTCGCGGCCTCGGACTGGGCGATCTCGTCCTCGTGATGGGGGAAGACGAGATCGACGCCCCCCGTGTGGATGTCGAACGACTCCCCGAGGTACTGCATCGACATCGCGGAGCACTCGAGGTGCCAGCCCGGCCGCCCGGCGCCGAGCGCGGTCTCCCAGCTCGGCTCGCCCTCGCGCGGGCCCTTCCAGAGGACGAAGTCGCGGACGTCGTCCTTCGTGTACTCATCGGCGGCGACGCGCTCCCCGACGCGCATCTGGCCGGGATCGAGCCTGGCGAGGCGCCCGTAGGCCGGCCAGCTCGCGATCCGGAAGTAGATCGACCCATCGTCGGTCCGGTAGGCGTGGCCGCCGGCGAGGAGACGCTCCACGAGCGCGACCATCGCGGGAACGTGCTCGGTCGCCCGCGGGAGGACGTCCGGGTGGCTCATCCGGAGCGTCCTCGCGTCCTCCAGGAAGCCCGCGATCCACCGTTCGGCGAGCTCGTCGATCGCGATCCCCGCCGCCGCCGCGCCGTTGATGATCTTGTCGTCGACGTCGGTGAGGTTCATGACCCAGGTGACCCGCAGGCCCCGCCAGCGGAGGTGGCGGACGAGGAGGTCGGCGAAGAGGAACGACCGGAAGTTCCCCACGTGGGCGGGGCCGTAGACCGTCGGCCCGCAGGAGTAGACGCGGACGTGCCCGGCCTCGAGGGGCTCGAGCGGGCGGACCGCGCCGGTGAGGGTGTCGTGGAGGCGGGTCGTCACGGCGCGGGCTCCGGGCGCGCGAGCGGCGCCACGACCGCGACGGCGCGGGCGCTGATCCCCCGCCCCGCGCCTTCGAAGCCGGCGAGGTTCCCGGTCGACGCCTTGACGTTCACCCGGTCGACGGGCAGCCCGAGGAGCGCCGAGACCGCGGCCCGCATCTCGTCGAGGCGGCCGGCGAGGCGCGGCCGCGCGGCGACGATGACGAGGTCGACCGAGACGGGGGCGAAGCCGGCCGCCGCCACCCGCTCGAGGCAGGCCCGGAGCAGGTCGCGACTCGCGATCCCCTCCGGGGTGGCGCGGCTCGCCGGGAAGTGGCGCCCGAGGTCGCCGAGGCCCGCCGCGCCGAGGAGGGCATCGCAGACGGCGTGGAGGGCGACGTCACCGTCGGAGTGGCCATGGAGGCGCGGAGCCCCCTCCACGACGACGCCGCCGAGGATCAGGGGCCCGCCGGGCCCGAACGCGTGGCCGTCGTCGCCGAGCCCGACCCGGGCCGGGGGAGCCCCCTGCGGGATCGCTCCCCGCGACGCGAGCGCCACGGCGACGCGGTCGAGGTCGTCGGGCAGCGTCACCTTGAGGTTCATCGGCGCACCGGGGATCGCATGGACCGGGATTCTACAGGCCTCGAGCAGGGCGGCCTCGTCGGTCCAGGTGGCGGCCCCGCCGGGCGGCCGTTCGGCCCACGCCCGCGCGAGGACGTCGCGCCGGATGCCCTGCGGCGTCTGCGCGGTGGCGAGGTCCGTCCGGTCGACGGTCCGGGCGACGCGCCCGCCCGCGACCCGCTTCAGCGTCTCGGCGACTGGCACGACGGGGATCGCGGCGCCGCCCGCGGACGCGGCGGCGGCGACCTCCGCGACGAGCGACGGCGGGACGAGCGGCCGCGCGCCGTCGTGGACGAGAACGACGTCGTCGGGCGCGCCCTCGCCGAGGGCCGCGATGCCGGCGGCGACGGAGTCCTGGCGGCGGTCCCCGCCCGGGACGACGGCGACCACGCGCGCCGGGAGCCACGGGGCGGAGGTGACCTCGGCGACGCGCTCCGCGGCGACCACGACGACGATCCGGCGGACGACGGTCGCGGCGGCGACCGCGTCGAGCGTCCACGAGAGGACCGGGCGGCCGCCGACGGCGACGTGCACCTTGTCGACCCCGCCCATCCGCCGGCTCCCGCCGGCCGCGACGACGACCGCGTCGACCGCGCTCACTCGCCGCGCGGCTGGGCGAAGATCATCCGCCCGGCGACCGTCTGGAGGACGCGGGTCACGACGACCCCCACCTCGCGGTCGAGATGGCGGGCGCCGCCCTCGACGACGATCATCGTCCCGTCGTCGAGGAAGCCGACCCCCTGGCCTGCCTCCTTACCCTCCTGGATGACCCGCACCCGGAGCTCCTCGCCGGGAAGGACGGCCGGTTTCAGGGCGTTCGCGAGCGAGTTGACGTTCATCACCCGGAGGCCCTGGATCTCGGCGACGCGGTTCAGGTTGAAGTCGTTCGTGAGGATCACGCCGGTCCGGGCACGGGCCATCGCGACGAGCTTGCCATCCACCTCGGGGATCTCGGGGAGCGCCTCGTCGGCGATCTCGACCGGCACCCGGTCCTCCTTCTGGAGGCGCGCCACGATCTCGAGGCCGCGCCGGCCGCGGGCGCGCCGCATCGTGTCGGGACTGTCCGCGATCCGCTGGAGCTCCTCGAGGACGACGCGCGGCACGACGAGGGTCCCCTGGAGGAAGCCCGCCTCGGCGATGTCCGCGATCCGGCCGTCGATGATCGCGCTCGTGTCGACGACGACGTGAGGATCGCCGCGCCGGAGCGCGGCGTCCTCCGCGCCGCGCCGTCGGACGAGGCCGATCGCCTCGGCCGCGAGGATCAGATCGTGGCGCTTCGCGACGGTCAGGCCGGACATCCCGAGCCCGAGCGTGATCGAGACGCCGAGAGGCAGCCACGTCCCGAGGGGCGCCGGGAACGCCGCGAGCGGGAACCCGAGGAGGAGGCCCATGAGCAGCCCGAGGAGGAGCCCGAGCACTGCCGTCACGAACTCCGCCGTCGAGAGCTCCTGGACCGAGCGGGTCAGCCAGGCCGCGGGGACGATCGTGAGGTACGGCAGGACGGCGAACCCCACGACGAGCCAGGCGACGAGCCAGGCGGAGATGAGCGCGCCGGCGTACGCGCCCTGGCCGAAGATCGCGGTCCCGCCCACGACGAACGAGAGCCCCACGAGGAGGCCGAGGGCGGCGCCGACGAGGCGGATCACGCGGATCACGGGCGGTGAGCCTAGCACCGCCCGCGGGCGGCGTCAGGACCGTGGCGCCGCCGCCGAGGCCGCACCGCGCCGGCCCGCGGGACCGTCAGGCGCGGTCGGGCCGGCGAGGGCGACCGCGAGCGCGTCGCGGACCGTCGCCACGGGGACGACCTCGAGATCGGCAACCTCGGGAGGCGCTCCGCGGCCGCGGGGGAGGAGCGCCCGCGCGAAGCCGAGGCGGGCCGCCTCGCGGAGCCGGCGCTCCGTGCCGCCGACGGCGCGGAGCTCCCCGAGGAGCCCGACCTCCCCGAACGCCGTCGTGCCGGGGAGGACGGGCCGGTCCCGGAGGGTCGAGGCGAGGGCGATCGCGAGCGGGAGGTCGAGGCCCGGATCGGCGACGGAGATCCCGCCCGCGAGGTTCGCGTACACGTCGTGCGTGCCGAGCCCGACGCCCGCCCGACGGCCGAGGACCGCGACGAGGAGGGCGAGCCGGTTCGGGTCGAGGCCGATCGCCGTCCGCCGCGGCGTCCCGTAGCCGGTCGGCGCGACGAGCGCCTGGACCTCGACGAGGAGCGCCCGGCTCCCCTCGAGTGTCGCCGCGACGATGCTCCCGGGGGCGGGCGCGGGGTGCTCGACGAGGAAGGCGCGGGCTGGATCGGGAACCTCGCGGAGGCCGCCCTCCGCCATCTCGAGGACGCCGACCTCGTCCGTCGCCCCGAAGCGGTTCTTCGACGCCCGCACGAGGCGGAGCGTGCCGCCCCGCTCGCCCTCGATCGAGACAACCGCGTCGACGAGGTGCTCGAGCGTCTTCGGCCCGGCGATGCTCCCCTCCTTCGTGACGTGCCCGACGAGGATCACCGCGATCCCCTCCCCCTTCGCCAGCTCCATGAGGCGGAGGGCGGCCTCCCGGACCTGCCCGACGCTGCCCGCCGGCCCTTCGAGCTCGTCGATCGTCGCCGTCTGGATCGAGTCGACGACGAGGGCCGCCGGCCGCGCCGCCCGCGTGGCCTCGACGATCCGGGCGACGTCGTGCTCGGCGAGGACGTGGACGCCGTCGGCCGCGACGCCCGCGAGCAGCCCGAGGCGGCCGGCCCGGAGCCGGATCTGGCTCCCCGACTCCTCGCCGCTGGCGTAGAGCACCGGGCGCCCGCCCGCCGCGAGTCCCGCCGCGGCCTGGAGGAGGAGCGTCGACTTCCCGATCCCCGGCTCCCCGCCGACGAGGACGAGCGAACCGGGCACGAGCCCCCCGCCGAGGACGCGGTCGAGCTCGCCGATCCCCACCGGCAGGCGCGGGACCTCGGCGTCGGCGAGGGCCGCGAGCGGCACGGCTTCGGCTTCCGCGCCGGCGCGCGGCGCGCGGGCCGCCGCCGGGACGTCGCGGACGACGGTCTCGACGAGCGTGTTCCAGGCGCCGCACCCGCGGCACTGGCCCTCCCAGCGGAGGAACGCCTCGCTGCAGGCCTGGCAGACGTACCGGCTCTGCGGCCGCGCCACGGCGGCTAGACGGCCTCGACGGCGGCGGGGGTCTTCTCGTCGGCGGCGGCGATCGAGAGCCCCGCCTCCTCGCCCTTGTCGACGACGATCGTCGTGCCGGGCTTGTACCGCCCGAGGAGGAGGTGCTCGGCGAGGACGTCCTCGATCATGTTCTGGATCACGCGGCGGAGCGGCCGGGCCCCGTACGCGACGTCGTACCCGATCTTGATGATGTGGTCCTTCGCGGCCTGCGTGACCTCGAGCGACATCTGCTGCGCGCGGAGCTGGTCGCGGACCCTGGCGAGCATGAGGTCGACGATCTTGCGGATCTCGTCCTGGGAGAGCGAGCGGAAAACGATCGTCGCATCGATCCGGTTGAGGAACTCCGGCCGGAAGGCGTTCTTCAGCTCCTGCTGGACCTTCTCGCGCATGAGGTCGTACGACGCCTGGGCCCGCGCGTCCTCCGTCTCGCCGATCGGCCGGAAGCCGAGCGCCGAGTTCGTCTGGAGCTGCCGCGCGCCGAGGTTCGAGGTCATGATGATGATCGTGTTGCGGAAGTCGACGCGGCGGCCCTTCGCGTCGCTGAGGTGCCCGTCCTCGAGGATCTGGAGGAGGATGTTGAACACCTCCGGGTGGGCCTTCTCGATCTCGTCGAGGAGGACGACGGCGTAGCTCTTGCGGCGGACCGCCTCGGTGAGCTGCCCGCCCTCGTCGAACCCGACGTAGCCCGGCGGCGCCCCGACGAGGCGGCTCACGTTGTGGCGCTCCATGAACTCGCTCATGTCGACCTTGATGAGCGCGTCGTCGCTCCCGAACATGAACTCCGCGAGCGCCTTCGCGAGCTCGGTCTTGCCGACGCCGGTCGGGCCGAGGAAGACGAACGAGCCGATCGGCCGCTTGGGGTCCTTGAGGCCGGCCCGCGCCCGCCGGACGGCGCGCGAGATCGTGGAGATCGCCTCCTCCTGGCCGATGACCCGCCCGTGGAGGTGGTCCTCCATCTGGAGGAGCCGCTCGGACTCCTCCTGGGCGATCCGGGTCACCGGGATCCCGGTCCACATCGCGACGACCTGGGCGATCTCCTCCTCGTCGACGACGGGCTGGTCGCCGGCGGCCTGCGCCTGCCACTCGCCGCGCAGCGCCTCCACGCGCGTCCTGGCCGCGCCCTCGAGCTCCCGGAGCCGCGCGGCCTCGTCGTAGTCCTGGCCGTTCACCGCGGCCTCCTTGTCGCGCCCGAGTCGCTCCAGCTCCCGTTGGGCCTCGCGGAGGGCGGGCGGCGCGGACGCGTAGCGGAGGCGGACGCGGCTGGCGGCCTCGTCGATGAGGTCGATCGCCTTGTCAGGGAGGTGGCGGTCCGTGATGTAGCGGATCGAGAGGTCGGCGGCGGCCCGGACGGCCGCGTCGGAGATCGTGACCTTGTGATGCTGCTCGTAGCGCTCCCGGATCCCCATGAGGATCTCGGTCGTCTGCTCGAGCGTCGGCTCCTCGACCATCACCGGCTGGAAGCGCCGCTCGAGCGCCGCGTCGCGCTCGATGTACTTCCGGTACTCGTCGAGCGTCGTCGCCCCGATGCACTGGAGCTCGCCGCGCGAGAGCGGCGGCTTGAGGATGTTCGCGGCGTCGATCGCGCCCTCGGCCGCGCCGGCCCCGACGAGCGTGTGCAGCTCGTCGATGAAGAGGATCGCGTCGTTCGTGCTGCGGAGCTCCTCGATGATCTTCTTGAGGCGCTCCTCGAACTCGCCGCGGTACTTCGTGCCCGCCACGAGGGACCCGATGTCGAGCGTCAGGACCCGCTTGCCGGCGAGGGTCTCGGGGACGTCGTTGTTCACGATCCGGTGGGCGAGCCCCTCCGCGATCGCCGTCTTGCCGACGCCGGGCTCGCCGATGAGGGCCGGGTTGTTCTTCGTCCGGCGCGAGAGGATCTGGATGACCCGCTCGATCTCCTTCTCGCGGCCGATGACGGGGTCGAGCTTGCCGGCCCGTGCAGCCTCCGTGAGGTTGATCCCGAGCTGGTCGACCGTCGGCGTCTTGCTCGCCCGCTTCGTCTCCTGGGGCGGGGCGGCCGACGAACTCTGCGAGAGGACCCGGATGACCTCGTGGCGGACCTTGTCGAGGTTCACGCCGAGCGACTCGAGGACGCCCGCGGCGATCCCCTCGCCCTCCCGGACGAGGCCCAGGAGGAGGTGCTCCGTGCCGATGTAGTTGTGCCCGAGGCGGCGCGCCTCGTCGATCGCGAGCTCGATGACCCGCTTCGCCCGGGGGGTGAGGCCGACCTCGCCGACGACCGGCCGATCGCCGCGGCCGATGATGAACTCGACCGCCGTCCGCACCTTGGCCAGCTCGACGTTCATGTTCTCGAGCACGCGCGCGGCCACGCCCTCGCCCTCGCGGACGAGGCCGAGGAGGAGGTGCTCCGTGCCGATGTAGTTGTGGTTGAACCGCTGCGCCTCGTCCTGGGCGAGGGTCAGGACCTTGCGCGCGCGGTCGGTGAACTTGTCGAAGCGGTCCATGGGGTGCGATCTCTGCGGGCGGGCCATGCCGCCGGTCGGGTCATGCTAGCACGGGCGACCGGCGACCCCGGCGGCACGGACGGGGAGCCGCGGTCACGCGACACCCGCCACCCACCGATTCGTCGCCGCTCGGCCAGCGGTTTCTCGGGGATGCCGGGGACGACGAGGCGCCCCTCCCGCGAAGGAGAGGGACGCCTCGTGCGCGATGCGGGGGTCAGGCCTCGCCGGCCTCGGCCATCTCCGGCTCCGCCGGGGCGGGCTCGGGATCGGGAACCGCAGCGACCGGCTCGGGCTCCGGGGCGACCGCGACCGGCTCAGGCTCGGCGGACTCGGCGGCCTCCGCCGCCTGGAGCTGCTGGCGCACCTGGGCGAACGCGGCCGCGAGGGTGTTGTCGATCCCGCCCTCCGGCTCCTGGACGGCGTCGGAGAGCGAGTACCCCCGCTCGGGGCGCTCGCGCCGTGGGCGCGGCTCGGGCGTCGGGCGGGCCGGCGCCTCCTCGGCCTGCTTGAGGCTGAGGCCGAGGCGGTGCCGCTCCGAGTCGAGGGAGATGATCTTGAGCTTCAGCGTCTGGCCTTCGCGGACGACGTCGCCGGGATGGGCGACCCGCTGGTGGCTCAGCTCGCTGATGTGGATGAGTCCCTCGAGCCCATCGCGAACGCGGACGAACGCGCCGAAGTTCACGAGCTTCGTCACCGTGCCGTCGATGACGTCGCCAACGCGGAAGTCGGCGACGGTCGAGTGCCACGGGTCGGGCTGCAGGCGGCGGATCGAGAGGCTGATGCGGCCGCGCTCGTGGTTGATGTCGATGACCTCGGCCTCGACCTCGTCGCCGACCTTGTAGCCGGCCTCGGGGTTGTTGACCTTGTTCCAGCTGAGCTCGCTCTTGTGGACGAGCCCGTCGATCCCGCCGAGGTCGATGAAGACGCCGAACGGCGCGATCGAGCGCACCGAGCCGGTGACCTTCTGGCCCACCTGGAGGCTGCTGAAGAGCTCGTCGCGCTTCTCGCGCCGCTCCTCGTAGAGGGCCACCTTCTCGGAGAGGATGAGCCGGTTCGCCTTGCGGTTGACCTCGAGGATCTTCAGCCGGAGGCGCCGGCCGACGTAGGGCTGGAGCTTCTCCGCGATCTCCTGGGCCGCGTCACGCGGCTGCTCGTTCTGCGGCCGGCGCGGGAAGTCGACGATCTGGCTGATCGGAACGAACCCGCGGATGCCGCAGTCGACGATGAGGCCGCCCTTGTTGTGGTCGATGACCGGCGCCTCGATGATGACGCCCGCCTCGAACTGCTCCTGCATCGCGCGCCACTTGCGCTCGAGGCCGGCCCGTCGGAGCGACAGGACCGCGTGGCCCTCCGGCGACTCGGGCTGGAGCACGTAGACCAGGACGGTGTCCCCGATCGCGAGGGTCGGCGCGGACTCGGCGTTCCGACCGTAGAGCTCGCGGTTGCTGACGACGCCCTCGCTCTTCGCGCCGATGTCGACGAGGATCTCGTCGCGGTCGATCCGCACGACGGTGCCTTCGACGACGTCGCCGTGCTTGAAGCTCCGAATGTCCGCGTCCTGCTCGGCCAGGAGCTCGGCCATCGTCGACGGCTCGGGGCCTGCGGGCTCCGGCTCCGGCTCCGGCTCCGCGGCGGGAGCCTCCGCGATCTCGGCGGCGAGCGCGTCCGCCTCCGCGGCGTCCGCTTCCGCGGCGGCTGCTTCCGCGGCGGCGATGGGCGGCTCGGGGGCCTCGACGGCTGCTGCCGCCGGGGTCTCGGCCACCTCCTCGGCCGGGGCTGCGGGCGCCTCGGCCGGGGCTGCTGCCGCCGGGATCTCGGCCACCTCCTCGGCTACCTCCGCGGCGATCTCCGCGACCACGGCGGGGGCCTCCGCCTCGAGCTCCGCGGCGGGGGCCTCGACGACCTCCGGGGAGGGATCGGGCTCGACCTCCGCGACGGCGGGGTCCGCGCCGGCGGACACCTCGGCGGCCTCGGCCGCCGCCTCCTCCTCGACCACCGCGACGGCCGGATCGGCCGCCGCCGCTGCCTCGGCCGCCTCGGCCGGCGCATCCTGCGCGGCGGGCTCCGGGGTGGTCGTCTCCTGCTGCTGCTCTTCCGTCAAGGGTGCGTGCTCCTGGTCTGGATTCCACCCCGATACGAGAACGACGGCCGAGCCTTGCTCGAGCCGTCGTCGGGTTCCAGGTTCGCGGTCCGGGCGCGATGCGTGCGGTCCGTCCCTCCGGTGGCGTCGGTCGGGTGGCTCTTCGGCTGTCGCCCCCTCTGGGGCCGCGCGAGTCTAGCACACGCGTGCAGCCCGCTACAATCCGCCGCGTGCCGGAGCTGCCCGACCTCGCGATCCTGGCCGACGCCTTCGACGCCGCCCTCGCGGGCCGCGCGATCACGGAGATCCGCGTCGTCGACCCGCTCGTCCTGCGGGCGACGCCGGCCCAGGCCGAGGCGCTCGTCGGCGAGACGCTCGACAGCGTCGGGCGGCGCGGGAAGCTCATCGTCCTCCGCCTCCGGACCCGCGACCTGTGGGCGGCGCCGATGCTCTCCGGCCGGTTCGGGCTCGCGGTGCCGGGTGCGGCGAAGCCGAAGGCCGCGGTGGCGCTCCGGCTCGGCGGTCGGGGCGGACGGCCGCGGCGGCCCGCCGGCTGGCTCGCCGGGGCACCCTGGCTCCCACCCGACCACGAGCCGATCGAGCTTCGCTACCTCGATCCGACGCGGATGGGGAAGCTCTACGTCGCACCGACCGGCGACCCGCGCGAGGTGCCGGGCATCCCCGAACTCGGCCCCGACGCGGACGGCCCGGCGCTCACTCTCGAGGCCTGGCAGGCGCGGATCCGGCGCCACCCCGGCGAGCTCAAGGCCCTCCTCCGGAACCAGGCGTTCGTCGCCGGGATCGGCAACGCCTACAGCGACGAGATCCTCTGGGAGGCGCGGCTCAACCCGTTCCGGCGGCGCTCGTCGCTCGCGGCCGAGGAGGTCGCGACCCTCTTCGCCGCGACCCGGACGACCCTCGCCGACGCGATCGACATCCTCCGCCGCCGCGTCCCTCCGACGTTCGAGACGCAGGTCCGCGACCACCTGAAGGTCCACCTCCGCGGCGGCGAGGCCTGCGCCCGCTGCGGCGCGACGATCAGCCAGGTCGGAAGCCGCGAGGTGACGTCGTACTGCCGATCGTGCCAGCGTTGATGAGCACCGGCGCGGGGCCTGCGTGCGCCCCGCCGCTACGGGAGCCTGAGGACCTGGCCCACCCGGATGAGCGACGTATTCTTGATCCCGTTGAGGGCCGCCAGCTCCGCGACCGACGTCCCGAACCTCGCGGCGATCGCGGTCAGCGTGTCCCCGGCCCGGACCTTGTACGTCGTCGGGCGCGGCGTCGCCTCGGGCACCGGGGTCGCGATCGGGGTCGCGGCCGGCCGGGCGGTCGCGGCGGGTGTGGCCGGCGCCGTCGGCCCTGCGGTGGCCGCCACGACGGACGGGCCGGGCGTCGCCGGGGGCCCGTCCTCGCCTGCGCCCGTCGTTCCCGGCGACAGCGGCCCGCGCGCGAGGACGAAGGCGCCGAGCGCCGCAGCCGCAATGATGAGCGTGACCGGCACCGTGAGGCGGCGTCCGGCGGCGTCGGCGGTCAGCCCGAGGCCGGGCCCCTCGAGGACGACCGGGGCCGTTGCGACGAACGGACCGGGCCGCGAGGGAGGGCCGGCGACACCGTGCGCCTCGACCCACGTCGGGCACTCCAGGTGCGCGGGCCCGAGGCAGTGGGCCTGCTGCCGCTCGAGCGTGGGCCGCCCGGTCGCGAGGAGCCGGCAGCGGTGGGCGCGCGACGGCGTCGCCGCGTGCCAGGGCCCGTCGACCGAGACGAGGTGCGGGCACGCCGCGAGCGCCGCCGGCCCGGCTTCCGCCGCGAGGGGTGCGGGGTCGGCGCGCTCCGTCATGATGCGAGCATATCGCCAGCGCCCGGCGCGCGCCTCCGCGCGCCGGCGAGGGCTCGGCCCCCGGAAACGCAGAAATCCTGGCGACGACCTATTTTCCCGAAAGGCTGCCCTCTCAGTATCTTCGGCGCTGGAGAGCTTAACTTCCGTGTTCGGGATGGGAACGGGTGTGGCCTCTCCGCCAGAGTCACCAGGATTTCGTGCGTCTGATTCGAGTGCGGTCGGCAGCGGCTCCACCGCGCGCGGTCCGCGCGGGAGGCGCCGGGATCTTCAATCTCGCGAGTCGGGCGCGGGTGCGCCCGGTGCATCACCGGTCTTTTCGGCGCTGACCCTTGGTCAGTCGCGGAAGAGGTCAAGCCCTCGACCATTAGTACGGCTCGGCTTCATCCGTCACCGGACTTCCACGTGCCGCCTATCAAACAGGTGGTCTCCCTGCGGTCTTACCCGGTTGACCCGGTGGGGAACCTCATCTCGAGGCGAGCTTCGCACTTAGATGCTTTCAGCGCTTATCCCGACCGAACATGGCTACCCAGCGGTGCCCCTGGCGGGACAACTGGCACACCAGCGGTTCGTCCACTCCGGTCCTCTCGTACTAGGAGCAGCTCCTCTCAAGTTCCCTGCGCCCACGATGGATAGAGACCGAACTGTCTCACGACGTTCTGAACCCAGCTCGCGTGCGGCTTTAATCGGCGAACAGCCGAACCCTTGGGACGTACTTCCGCCCCAGGATGCCACGGGCCGACATCGAGGTGCCAAACGGTGCCGTCGATGTGAACTCTTGGGCACCATCAGCCTGTTATCCCCGGGGTAGCTTTTATCCGTTGAGTGATACCCCTTCCACTCGGAGGTACCAGATCACTAAGCCCGACTTTCGTCTCTGCTCGACTTGTGGGTCTCGCAGTCAAGCTCCCTTATGCCTTTGCACTCTACGCCTGGTTTCCATTCAGGCTGAGGGAACCTTTGGGCGCCTCCGTTACACTTTAGGAGGCGACCGCCCCAGTCAAACTGCCCGCCTGACACTGTCCCGCGCCCGGCTTACGGGTCGCGGTTAGAACCGAAATCCAACAAGGGTGGTATTTCAACGTCGGCTCCACCGAGGCTAGCGCCCCAGCTTCTCAGCCTCCCACCTATCCTACACAAGCTGAACCCCAATCCAATATCAGGGTGCAGTAAAGCTCCACGGGGTCTTTTTGTCCTATCGCGGGTAACGAGCATCTTCACTCGTACTTCAATTTCGCCGGATCCCTCGTTGAGACAGCGCCCAGATCGTTACGCCATTCGTGCGGGTCGGAACTTACCCGACAAGGAATTTCGCTACCTTAGGACTGTTATAGTTACAGCCGCCGTTTACCGGGGCTTCGATTCAGAGCTTGCACCCCTCCTCTTAACCTTCCGGCACTGGGCAGGCGTCAGCCCCTATACGTCAGCTTTCGCTTTAGCAGAGACCTGTGTTTTTGCTAAACAGTCGCCTGGGCCTTTTCACTGCGGCTCCGACAAGCGGAGCGCCCCTTCTCCCGAAGTTACGGGGCCATTTTGCCGAGTTCCTTAACGAGGGTTCTCCCGATCGCCTTGGTATTCTCTACCCGCCTACCTGTGTCGGATTGCGGTACGGGCACCTTCGATCTCGCTAGACACTTTTCTCGCCAGCTCGGCTCACTCGAATTGCGGCGGATGCCGCTTACCATCGCTGCTCGGGGTTACGAGGTGACGGATTTACCTGTCTCCTCCCCCTACCGGCTTGGACGCCAATCCAATAAGGCGCTCGAGCTACCGTGCCGTGTCATGCCCTTGCTCTCACCCGGGATCAACTCCCGGACTCGACCGACCAATGTCGGCCAACCTCCGTTCGCGTCCTCCGGGCGGCACCTTGCGGTGCAAACGATCTCTGGTGGTTCCGGAATATCAACCGGATGTCCATCGCCTACGACGTTCGTCCTCGGCTTAGGCCCGACTAACCCTGAGCGGACAAGCCTTCCTCAGGAAACCTTAGGCTTCCGGCGTGTGGGATTCTCACCCACATCTCGCTACTCATGCCGACATTCGCACTTCCGTCCGCTCCAGCCGTCCTCACGGTCGACCTTCGCTGCGAACGGAACGCTCCCCTACCATCGACCGCCGGGCGAACCCGACGGCCAATCCGTAGCTTCGGTACCAAGCTTGAGCCCCGTTACATTTTCGGCGCGGAACCACTTGACCAGTGAGCTGTTACGCACTCTTTCAATGATGGCTGCTTCTAAGCCAACATCCTGGTTGTCTGTGCGATTCCACATCCTTTGCCACTTAGCTTGGATTTGGGGACCTTAGCTGACGGTCCGGACTGTTTTCCTTTAGACCACGAAGCTTAGCCCTCGCAGTCTCACTCCCGGGCTGTGTAAATCGCGGGATTCGGAGTTTGGTTGGGGTTGGTAAGCGGGAAGCCCCCTAGCCCATCCAGCGCTCTACCCCCGCGATTGATCACCCGAGGCTGCCCCTAGAGGCATTTCGGGGAGAACCAGCTATCTCCGAGTTCGATTGGCATTTCACCTCTATCCACAGGTCATCCCCTAGCTTTTCAACGCTAGTGAGTTCGGCCCTCCACGGAACGTTACTTCCGCTTCAGCCTGCCCATGGATAGGTCACTCGGTTTCGGGTCTACTGCACGCGACTCGACGCCCTGTTCAGACTCGCTTTCGCTCCGGCTCCGTCCTTCTCGGACTTAACCTCGCCACGTGCACGTAAC
>JAJZRQ010000131.1 GCA_021802585.1 Chloroflexota bacterium | reverse complement strand
GGCGGCGGACGGCGCGCCTGAGGCCGAGCCGGACGGGGCGGCGGAGGGCGCGCCCGAGGCGGGCGCCGGCGTGGCCGGCGCCGCCGAGCCGGACGGGGCCGCCGACGGCGCCCCGCCCGCCCCGCCGGTCGAGTTGCGCGGCGGGATGACGCCGGCGGCGACGAGGAGCGAGCCGCCGAAGAGGACCGCGAAGAGGAGGAGCGTCCCCGTCGGGAACCGCGGAGCGGGGATGGCCGCGAGGTGGCCCGTCGCGTCCGCCTTCTCGACCTCCCGGTACTCGCGGCGCGCGTCGGCGAGCCAGCCGAGGAGGGAGATGACGACCATGAGCACCCCGGCGAGGAAGACGACCGGGTCGATGACGAGCCCGAGGAGGAGCGCCCCCGAGGCGATCGAGGCGAGGAGCGGGCGGAACGACGGCCCCGGGACGTGGACCCCGGCGGGCGGGACGCCCGACGCGACCGCCGGGAGGGCCGGGGGCGACTCGAGCGCGTCGTAGTCGCGGATCGCCTCGCGGCCCCAGTAGAGGAGCGCCCCGACGAGGGCGACGATCCCGACGACGACCGCGGCGATCCCGAACGGCTCCACGACGATCGTCGTGGAGCGAGGGACCGGGAGCTTCGTGGCGGGGTCGATCGCGGGCTGCACCTTGACGAACAGGAGGGCGAGGAGGAACGCGAAGGCGCCCGTTGCGGCGAGGAAGGGCGCGAGGCTCGGCCCCGGCATGTGGATGCCCGGGGGGGCGGGGAGCGGCGGCCGCATCCGGGCGGTCGTCGGGCCGGCGGTCGCGTAGCGGCGGACGACCCACCCGAGGTACGCGAGGACGACGAGCGCCAGACCGAGCGGGACGAGGAGGACGAGCGCGTTCCAGTCGGGCGACAGGAGCGCTCCCAGCGCCTGGAGGAGCTGGTCCCAGGGCGACATCGCGGCGGCGACGGGGCTACTGCTCGTCGCCACGCGGCGACCCGGCCGCCAGGACGAGCGCCGCGAGCGAGATTGCGATCCCGAGGGCGCCGAGCATCGTCACGCCGCCGACGTCGTGACTCAGGAGCCCGTAGACGACGGCGAGGACGAGGAAGACGACTCCTGCGAGGGCGGCGTAGCGGGCCTTGAGGATCACCGGTTCCTCCGTTCGCTACAGCAGGTAGAGCGACGAGAAGAGGACGATCCAGACGACGTCGACGAAGTGCCAGTAGAGCGAGGTCGCCTCGACAGCGTCGTGGTGCCGGGCCGAGAACTGCCCGGCGAGGCCCCGGTAGAGGACGACGCTGAGCATGATCGTCCCGCCGAGGACGTGCGCGCCGTGGAAGCCGGTGAGCGTGTAGAACGTGCTCCCGAACGCGGTGTCGGTGATCCCGAAGCCGAGGTGGAGGTAGTCGTACACCTGGCCCGTGAGGAAGGCGAGGCCGAGGACGAGGGTGACCCCGGTGTTGCGGAGGAACGCGGTCCGGTCGCCGCGGCGGATCGCCCAGACCGCCATCTGCATCGTGACCGAGCTGAGGACGAGGACCGCCGTGAGGATCGCCGCGAGGACCATCTCGTTACGGATCTGGAACGGCTCGAACGGCGCCTCGTTCACGAGCGGCGGCCAGTGGGCAGCCGTGAATCGGACGTTGAAGTACGCCGCGAAGAGGCCGGCGAAGAACATGACCTCGGAGGCGATGAACAGGATCATCCCGAGGATCGGGTTGCTGATCCCCCGGCGGGCATGCGCGTGGGCGTCGGTGGCCGCGTGCGGGGCGAGGGCGCTCGTGCTCAGGGCCATCGTCAGTGCCCCGCGCTCGGGCGGCCAGCGTCGGCGGCGTGACGGAGGTCGAAGACGGGGCGCTCGGACCGGATCGGCGGGAGGTGGTCGAAGTTCCACGGCGGCGGCGGCGAGGACGTCGCCCATTCGAGCGTGTTCCCCTCCCACGGGTCGTCGCCGGCGGGCTCGCCGGCCCGGAGCGAGACGAAGATGTTCCACAGGAACGGGAGCATCGCGACGGCGATCGTGAAGCCGCCGATCGTCGCGAGGAGGTTCAGGTCGTTCCAGCCGGCCGTCGCGCTGTAGTCGGCGATCCGGCGGACCATCCCGTCGATGCCGAGGAGGTGCATCGGGAAGAACGTGAGGTTCATCCCCACGAAGATCCCGACGAAGTGGATCTTCCCGAGCGTCTCGTTCAGGCGGCGCCCGAACATCTTGGGGAACCAGAAGTAGATCGCGGCGAAGACGCCCATCATCGAGCCGCCGAAGAGCACGTAGTGGATGTGGGCGACGATCCAGTACGTCGCGTGGACGTGGTAGTCCACCGGGACGGCGGCGAGGAATGCCCCGTTGATCCCCCCGATGAGGAAGGTCGAGAGGAAGCCGACCGCGAAGAGCATCGCCGTCGTGAAGACCAGCTTGCCGCGGAACATCGTGGCCACCCAGTTGAACATCTTCACGCCGGTCGGCACGGCGATGAGGAACGTCATGAGGCTGAAGAACGGCAGGTAGACCGACCCGGTCGTGAACATGTGGTGAGCCCAGACGGAGAAGCCGAGGGCTCCGATCCCGGCGGTGGCGAAGACGAACGCCTTGTAGCCGAAGAGGGGCTTGCGGCTGAAGACCGGCAGGATCTCGCTGACGATCCCCATCGCCGGCAGGACCATGATGTAGACGGCCGGGTGGCTGTAGAACCAGAAGACGTTCTGCCAGAGGATCGCGTTGCCGCCCTCGAGGGCGGTGTTGAAGAACGCGCCGCCGAAGTTCCGGTCGATGTAGAGCATGACGAGCGCCGACGTGAGCACGGGGGTGCCCATGAGGATGAGGACGCTCGTGACGAGCATCGTCCAGACGAAGATCGGCATCCGGAAGAGGGTCATCCCCGGCGCCCGCATCTTGAAGATCGTGACGAGGAAGTTCACCGCCCCCAGGATCGAGCTCGTCCCGACGAGGAGGAGGGCGATGATCCAGAGGTCCGTCCCGATTCCCGGCGAGTACTTCGCCTGGGCGACCGGGCTGTAGCTCGTCCAGCCGTTGTCGGCCGCCCCGCCGAGGGGGAAGCCGAGGAACGCGATGAGCGCCGAGAGCGGCAGGAGCCAGAACGAGAGGGCGTTGATCCGCGGGAACGCCATGTCCGGCGCGCCGATCATGAGCGGCACGAGGTAGTTCCCGAAGCCCGCGAGGAACGGGATGACGACCCAGAAGATCATCACCGACGCGTGCATCGTGAACATCTGGTTGTACGTCGCCTCGTCCATCACCTGGAGGCCGGGCTGGGCGAGCTCGGTGCGGACGGCGAGGGCGAGGGAGCCGCCGACGAGGAAGAGGAAGAGCGAGTTGAAGAGGTAGAGGATCCCGATCTTCTTGTGGTCGGTGGTCGTGAGCCACTCGTAGATCCCCGAGCGGTAGGCAGCCGCGGGGCGGAGCGCTGTCGTCGCCATCGGGCTCCTCCTACCTGACCGTGAGGGTGCCGGTCATGTTCGGGTGGACGGTGCAGACGAACCCGTACGTCCCCGCGGGGAGGGCCGGGACGTCGTACGTCCGGGTGTCGACGCCGCTGAAG
>JAJZRQ010000041.1 GCA_021802585.1 Chloroflexota bacterium | reverse complement strand
GCCCACGGCCTCCTCTACGCTCCCGACCCGGCGAGCGACGCGACGTCCACGATCGGGGGGAACCTCGCGACGAACGCCGGTGGCCTGTGCTGCGTGAAGTACGGCGTGACGCGCGACGCCGTCCTCGGCCTCGAGGTCGTCCTCGCCGACGGCAGCGTCATCCGGACCGGCGGGCGCACGGTGAAGGACGTCGCCGGCTACGACCTCGCGGGGCTCTTCGTCGGGAGCATGGGGACGCTCGGGATCATCACCGAGGCGACGCTCCGCCTCATCCCCCTGCCGGCCCCGAGGCAGACGCTCCTCGCCTTCTTCCCCACGATCGAGGCTGCCGGCGAGGCCGTCGCCGGGATCGTCCGCGACGGCGTCCAGCCGTGCACGCTCGAGCTCATGGACGCGTTCACGATCCGGGCGGTCAACGCGGGGTACCGGCTCGGTCTCGACGAGGAGGCTGCGGCGATGCTCCTCGTGGAGTCGGACCTGCCGGGCGCCGCGGGCGCGGACGAGCTCGACCGCGCCGAGCGGGCCTGCGCGCGGGCCGGGTCGGGGCTCCTCGTCCGGGCGCGGGACGCGGCCGAGGCGGACCTGCTCCGCCAGGGGCGCCGGATGGCCCACTGGGCGCTCGAGGCGATGGGCGCGAGCCGGATGGACGACGTCGTCGTCCCGCCAAGCCGGGTCCCGGACCTCCTCCGCGCGATCCACGCGATCGGCGAGCGGCGGGGGATGCCGATCGGCGTCTTCGGCCACGCCGGGGACGGCAACCTCCACCCCGCGTTCGTCCTCGACCGCGGGGACCCGGCCGCCGTCGAGCGCCTCCGCGAGGCGCAGGACGACCTCTACCGGGCGACGCTCGACCTCGGCGGGTCGGTCACCGGCGAGCACGGGATCGGGGTGGCGAAGCGCGCGTGGCTCGAGGCGACGCGGGGCCGCGACGCCGTCCGGGCGATGCGGGCGATCAAGGCGGCGCTGGACCCGCTCGGGATCCTCAACCCCGGCAAGGTGCTGTAGCGGTCCCGGGGCACGGAAGCGGCCCCGGCGGGCCCGCCACCGCCGGGGGCCGTGCCCGTGTCGCCCGTCCCGGCGGCCCCGCGCTCGCGCCCGTCCCGGCGGCCACGCCCGGGCGTCCGTCCCCGGCACGAGCGGCGCCCGGCCCCTACCATTCGGCCTCGTGACCCCCGATCCCCGCGTCCTCGTCGCGATCGACCTCGGCACCTCCGCCGTGAAGGCCGGGCTCCTGGCGCCCGACGGGCGCCTCCGCGGCTTCGCCCGGGTGCCGTACGGTCTCCTCCTCGACGGCGCACCGGGCCGCGCCGAGCAGCGGCCCGACGCGTGGTGGACCGCCCTCGTCCGGGGCGTCGGCGCCGCCGCGGCGCAGGCCGCGGTCGCCGGCCGGATCGAGCCCGTCGCCCTCTGCGTCGTTGGCCAGGGCCCGACCCTCGTGGCGACCGGCCCCGACGGCGAGGCGCTCGCGCCGGCGATCACGTGGCTCGACCGGCGCGCGGGCGAGGCGACGGCGGCCGCGGCGGCGGCGATCGGACGGCAGGGATGGGTCGTCGGGCTCCTCGGGCGGGCCCGGCTCCTCGCGGCGCTCCGCCCGGAGGTCGTGGAGCGGGCAGCCTGGCTCCTCGCGGCCTGGGACCACGTCGCGTTCCGGCTCACCGGCGTCGCGGCGGCGGCGCTCCAGGACCCCGCGGAGGCGATCACCCCCGACGAGGCGCGCGCGGCCGGGCTCGATGCGCGGATCGCGCCGCCCGCGGCCCGCGCGGGGAGCGCCATCGGGGCGCTCCGGGCCGGCCCGGCGGCCGAGCTCGGCCTCCCGGCCGGGCTCCCCGTCGTCGCCGGCGCGAACGACGCGATCGCCACGTTCCTCGGCGCCGGCCTCACCGCTCCCGGCCAGGCGATCGACACGGGCGGCACCTCGGGCGGGTTCGGGCTCTACGTCGACGGCCCGGTCGCCGCCCCGCCGCTGTGGACCGGTCCCGCGCCGCTCCCGGGCCTTCACTACGTCGGCGGGGCGATGGCCGGGACCGGCAAGGCCCTCGACTGGCTCGTCGGCGAGGCGCTCGGCGGGACGACGCCCCTCGCCGAGCTCCTCGCCGAGGCGGCCACGGTCCCGGCGGGCGCCGGGGGGCTCCTCTTCCTGCCGTACCTCGCCGGGGAGCGCTGGCCGCTCCACGACCCCGCGACGCGCGGCGCGTTCGTCGGGCTCACGCTCCGCCACCGCCGCGCCCACCTCGTGCGGGCGGTCCTCGAGGCGGCGGCGTTCGCCCTCCGCCACGTCGCCGCTCCGGCCGTCGCCGCGGGCCTCCCGTTCACCGAGCTGCGGGTCACCGGCGGCACGGCCGCGAGCGGCCTCTGGAACCAGGTGAAGGCGGACGTTCTCGGCGTCGAGGTCGTCGTCCCGCGCGTCGCCGAGGCGTCGGTGGCCGGGGCGGCGATCCTCGCCGCCGTCGGCGTCGGCCTCGTCGCGGACGAGCGGGCCGGGATCGCGGCCCTCGTCCACGTGGCCGCGCGGCTCGCGCCCGACCCTGCCGCCCGCGCCGTCTACGACCGGCTCGCCCCGGAGTACGAGGAGCTCCATGTTCGGCTCGCCGCGGTGAACGCGGTCCTCGGCGCGGTGGAGGGCGGCGCCGGCCGCTGAGCGGGGCGCCGACCGCTCACCGCGGCGGCGGACCCCGGAGCGGGACGCCGGCCGGCGCCCGCCGCCCCCCGATCCCGTATCCTTGCCGTCGGCCGACGGCGCACCCATCCGAGCCGCGCCGGGCCCCGGGCTCGACCCCGTTCGACTGGAGGATCCCCGTGCTCGTCCCGCGCCCGTCGTCGCCGTCCCGCACCGGCCGCGTCGTCGCGCTCCTCGCCCTCGCCGCGCTCGCCGTCGCCGCGTGCGTCCCGCCGACAGGGTCAGCCCAGGCGTCGCCGACGCCGACCCTCGCGCCGACGACGGCCCCGTCGCCGAACCCCTACGACGGCGTCGCCGAGGGCGCGGGGAAGGGCGTGAAGCTCGGCTACGTCTCGTATGGCGACCTCGTCCCGTTCGTCGCCGAGATCACCGCCGGAATCCGGGCCCAGGCGCTGCTCGCCGGGGCCGACCTCGTCGAGTGCGACGCGCAGCTCGACGCGAACCGGGTGGCGTCGTGCATGAAGCAGCTCTCGGACGCGAAGGTCCAGGGGATCATCCAGTTCCAGGGGACCCTCGTCGACCCGGCAGTCGTCTGCGGCGAGGTCGCGTCGGGCGTGCCGGTCCTCGCCGTCGAGTTCGCCCAGGACCCCTGCGCGAAGACGCTCGTCTCGTCTGACGACCTGCGCGCCGGCCAGATCGCCGGCCGCGCCGTCGGCGAGTGGGTGAAGGCGACGTGGAACTGCACGTACGACGCATACGTGTCGTTCGAGTCGACGGCCGCCGCGGACCGCAGCCGTCTCCGGATGGAGGGCTACCGGCAGGGCTTCTCCGCCGTCTGCCCGGTCACGAACCTCCAGGTCGGCCGGGCGGTGGACACGCGGGCCCTTGCCCGCGCCGCGATGGCCACGGTCCTCGCCGAGCTTCCCGGCAAGTCGCGGATCGTCGTCGTCGCCGTGAACGACGACGCGGCGCTCGGCGCCCTCGACGCGGCGGCGACCGCGGGGCGCCCCGGCGACGTGTGGGTCTCGGGGCAGGGCGCCGAGCCCGCCGCCCGCGAGGCGATCCGGACGAACGAGCACTACCTCGGTGACGCTGCCTACTTCCCGGAGCGCTTCGGGGCGACGATCGTGCCGGCGATCCTCGACCTCGTGGCCGGGAGGCCCGTCCCACCGCTCCTCCTCGTCGAGCCGGCGTGGGTCGACGCGACGACGATCGACACGATCTACCCGAAGTAGAGGGCGTCGATCGCGGCCGCGATCGCGGCCGCGAACGCCGGCAGCGCCGCCGCGACCGGGGCGTCGAGCGGCGCCCCGAGGTCCCAGCGCGTCCCGCCGATCCCGACGAACGTCCCCCCCGCCGGCTCGCCGCGGAGCGTCGCCGCGAGGGCGAGCACGTCGCCGAGCGCCAGCTGGTGCGAGGAGCGCGGCTCTGGTCGCCGCGTGGCGGCGGCGCCGACCGGCAGCGCCGCTCCTCGCCCGCCGGGGGCGCCGCCCGCCTGCGCCGCACCTCGCGGGCCGAGCGCAGCGAGCGGTCGGACCCAGACCTCGCCCGCGGCGATCCCCGCGACGGCGTCGACGACGACGCATGGGGCGCCGGGCGGGAGGTCGAGGAGGTGCTGGACGTCGAGCGCGCCGACGACCTCGATCGCGGCCCGATCGAGGACCGCGGCCGGCAGGAGCTCGACGGCCGCCATGGCCGCGGCGTCGTCGCCGCGGCTCGGGTCGCCGCACGCGAAGACCGGGACGCGCGCGGTCATCGGGTCACCGGCACGCCGGGCCGTTCGGGCGCCCGTCCGGGACCGCCGCGCGTCCCCGGCGGCCGTCGGGGCGCCGGGCGGCCGCTCAGGCCTCCTCGATCGTGAGGTCGAGGAAGTGGGTTGCGCAGCTGATGCAGGGGTCATAGCTCCGGATCATCTGCTCGAGGCGCCGGGTCGCCGCCTCGTGCGGCAGCGCGATCGCCTCCGGCGCGGCGGCGACGAGGTCGCGCTCGATCGCCGCCTGGTTCTGGGCGGTCGGGGGGACGATCTGGGCGCTCCGGATCCGTCCGGCCTCGTCCACCTCGTAGCGGTGGAAGAGGAGCCCGCGCGGCGCCTCGGTCGCCCAGGCGGCGACGCCCGGCCGGCTCTGCCAGTGGACAAGTGGCTCGGACGGCGGCCGGTACGCGTCGATGATGTCGATTGCCTCGGCGACGGCGTGGACGAGCTCCACGGCGCGGGCGACGATCGAGGCGTAGACGTTCGTCCGGATCTGCTCCGCGAACCCGGACGAGGCGAGCGCCTCGCGGGCGAGCGGGTGGAGCTGGTCGGCGGCGAGCGTGATGCGGGCCGCCGGTCCCACGAGGTACGGGCCGCGGCCGTCGACCGCCCGGGCGTGGAGCGCGTTGCTGCCCTCGACGTGGTGCTCCTCGAAGACGTCGCGCCAGGCGGCCGGCGAGATGTCGATCCCGTCGCTGCTCACGATCCGGCCGTCGTTGTACGGGTACTCCGCCGCGTGGCGGAGGCTCACGAGGCGGCTCTCGCGGGCGAACGCCGGCATCGTGAACCCGGCGACGATGTCGACCGTCTCGCGGGCGATCTCGAGGGCCTCGACGAGCGCCGGCCGATGCTCGCGGAGCTCCGCGGTCCGCGGGGCCCGCGACCAGCCGCCGACCCGCACGCTCACCGGGTGGATCGGGCGGCCGCCGAGGAGCGCGACGAGGCGGTTGCCCGCCTTCTTCATTCGGAGCGCCTTCTCGACGAGCGGTCCGTGGTCCGCGGCGAGGGCGATCCCGCTCTCGTAGCCGAGGAAGTCGGGGGCGTGGAGGAAGTAGACGTGGAGGGCGTGGCTCTCGATCCACTCGCCGCAGTAGAAGAGCCGCCGGAGGGCCCGCGTCGAGGGGTCGACCCGGACGCCGAAGAGGTCCTCGAACCCGTGGACCGCGCTCATCTGGTAGGCGACCGGGCAGATCCCGCAGATACGGGCGACGATGTCGATCACCTCGTCGGGCGTCCGCCCGACGACGAGCTGCTCGAAGTAGCGGGGGGTCTCGAAGATCCCGAAGCGGGCCTCGACGACCTCGCCGTCGCGGACCCGGAGCCGGAGCGAGCCCTCGCCCTCGACCCGGGTGAGCTCGCCGACCTCGTAGACGCGCTCCTCGACCGGCTTCTTCGCCGCCGCGCTCATGCCTTGCCTCCCGTCGTCCCGGCGGGCTCGCCGGGCGCCGCCTCGCGCCCGGTCCGCGTGCCGCCGAGCTCGGTGACCATGCTCCGGAACGGCTCGCTGTACGCGGTGAAGCCGGCGAAGAGCCGCCCGACCTCCTCGCGCGGCCGGTCGCCGGCCATCTGGAGGTGCCGGGCGAGCCCGGCCGCGTTCGCCTGCTCACGCGGCCCGAAGCAGCCGTAGCAGCCGCGCCCGAAGCGCGGGCAGATGGCCCCGCAGCCGGTCTGGGTGACCTGGCCGAGGCAGGGCATCCCCTTCGAGACCATGACGCAGACGACGCCACGCCGCTTGCACTCCATGCAGACGGCCTCGTCGCGGAGCTGGGGGCGGCGGCCGGTCGTGAGCGCGGTGAGGAGCTCGACGAGCTGCCCCGGGTCGATCGGGCAGCCCCGGAGCTCGGCGTCGACGGCGACGTGCTCGGCGATCGGCGTCGAGCGCGCCAGCGAGTGGACGAACTCAGGATGGGCGTAGACGGCGGCCCGGAACGCGTCGTGGTCGGCCCAGTTCCGGAGGGCCTGGATCCCGCCGGCGGTCGCGCACGCGCCGATCGTCACGAGGTGGCGGGTCCGCCGCCGGAGCTCGACGATCCGCTCGAGGTGGGCCGGCTCGGAGACGGAGCCCTCGACGAAGAGGACGTCGTACGGCCCGGCGGAGCGGGCCGACGTCGCCTCCGGGAAGTCGATGATCTCGAAGTGCTCGACGACGGAGAGGAGCTCGTCCTCGAGGTCGAGGAGCGTGAGCTGGCAGCCGTCGCACGAGGCGAACTTCGCGACGCCGACGCGGGGCCGCGCGGAGGCGGGGGCGTGGGCGGCTGCGGGGACGTGGGCGGTCATCAGATGCCCTCCCGGCCGAAGATGTCGCCGAGCTGGCCGATCGAGAAGACGGGGCCGTCCCGACAGACGAAGTACTTGCCCATCTGGCAGTGGCCGCAGAGGCCGATCCCGCACTCCATGTGCCGCTCCAGGGTCACGTGGATGCGGGATGCCGGGACGCCGCGGCCGGCGAGGGTCGTCGAGGTCGCCTGCATCATCCGCTCCGGGCCGCAGACGAACGCGATCATGTTCGCGCCGTCCCACGCGGCCTGGTCGAAGAGGTGGGTGACGATCCCGACGCGGCCGGTCCACTCGGGTCCGGCCCGGTCGACCGTGAGGCTCACCTCGATCCCGTGACGGGCCGACCAGCGCTCCAGCTCGTCGCGGTAGAGGAGGTCGGCCGGGGTCCGGGCACCGTAGTAGAGCTTGACGTCGCCGAACCGGCGCCGGTCGGCGACGATCGCGTGGAGGACCGGGCGGAGCGGCGCGAGGCCGATGCCGCCGGTGACGATGACGAGGTCGCGCCCGACCGCGCGGTCGAGCGGCCAGTTGTTCCCGAGCGGTCCCCGGAGCCCGAGCTGCTCGCCGACCTGGAGGGCGCACATCGCCTTCGTGGCCGGGCCCGCCCCGCGGATCGTGAGCTCGATCCCGTCCGGGAGGAACCGGCTGATCGAGATCGGGAGCGGCGGGAAGCCGGGAAGCGCGACCATCGCGAACTGGCCGGTGTTGCCCTTCGCGAAGGCCGGGTCCGTGCCGGTGAGGGTGAGGGTCGTCGTGTCGGCGGTCTCCTGGCGGGTGGCGACGACGCGGGCCGTGACGAAGTCATTCGGCGTCGCGGCGACCGGCTCGACGATCGGCGCCTCGGGGACGAGCGGGACGGCCGGGGCGATCGCGTTCAGCTCGTCGCGGACGTCGATCCCGACCGGGCACCAGGTGATGCAGCGCCCGCAGCCGACGCAGCCCGAGCTGCCGAACTGGTCCCACCACGTCGCGAACTTGTGGGTGAGCCACTGCCGGTAGCGGTCGCGGGGCCGGGAGCGGAAGCTGCCGCCGGCGACCTTCGCGAAGCCCGGGCTGAAGCAGCTGTCCCAGCTCCGGTACATCGTGGCGTCGCGGCCGGTGAGGTCGGTGACCTGCGAGAGCGTCGTGCAGAAGCACGTCGGGCAGGCGAGCGTGCAGTTGCCGCACGTGATGCAGCGCTCCGCGACCTGGGCCCAGCGGGGGTGGTCCAGTTGGGCGAGGAGCCGGTCGTGGAGGCCGGCCGCGGGGACCGGGTCGCCGATCCGGGCCCGGACGGCGGCGACGGTCGCCGCGGCGCCGTACTGCTCGGCGGCGGCCGCGGGCCGGACGGGGAGCCGGGCGAGCATCGCGCGACCGGCCGCCGAGTCGGCGTCGACGAGGAACCCGCCGTCGAGCTCCGTGAGGAGGAGGTCGTACCCTTCCTCGACCTCGGGGCCGGTTCCCATCGAGGTGCAGAAGCAGGTCGCGGCCGCCGTCGTGCACTGGACCGCGACGAGGAACACCTTCGCCCGTCGCGCGGCGTAGTCGGGATCCACGAAGGCCGTCCCGGTGAAGACCGTGTCCTGGACGCCGAGCGCGGCGAGGTCGCAGGCGCGGGCGCCGAGGAACGCGACCGGCGGGACGTCGATCGGCTCGGGCGAGAAGGTCACCCGGTGGCCGTCCTTCGCCGCTCGCGTGAGGGGCACGAGCGGCGGGAACGTCCACTTCTTGAACGCCGTCGGCCCGACGACGTACCCGAAGAGGCGCTCGTCGTTCCGCCGGCGGAGGCGGTACCGGCCGGGCGCCTGCTCGTCGCCGATGCCCCGCGGGAGGTCGTCGAGCGAGGTGATCTCGTCGTAGACGATCGCCCCGTCGGACACCGTCGGCCCGATCACCCGCCGGCCGTCCTCGCGGAGGAGGTCGATGAGGACCTGGAGGTCGGCGCGGGCGAGGAACCCGGGCCCCTCGAGGACGGGCCGGTGGCCGCGCGCGGGTGCCGTGCGGATCACCATGACTTCACCTGCTCGGCGGCGAAGAGGTCGAGCATCTGGAGGCGAGTCGCGTAGAGGCGCCGGGCGACGGCGACGAGGACGCGGGGGTAGAGCGCCAAGGCCAGCTCGCAGTCCTCACGAAGGGCCGCCCGGAGCGACGCGCCGTCGAAGACGATCGCCTCGATCGGCTCGATCGCGGTGCCGGTCGACGAGGCGCGGTACGGCGGCACGAGGGCCGACCAGAGGTAGACGTCGCCGGGCTCCACGGTGAGGATCGTGATGTCGCCGCGCTCGGGGACGAGCGTGCGCAGGGCGACCCGGCCGTGGACGAGGATGCCGAAGGTGTCGCTCGTCTCTCCTTCCCGGAAGAGCTCCGTCCCCGGCTCCGCGGTGAAGCGGCGACCGAGCTCGGCCAGGCGTGTCTGGGCCTTCTCGCTCAGGCCCGTGGCGAACCAGGACGTGTTCAGGGCGGCAATGAGCGCGGCGGTCTCATTCATGCCCGCAGTGTCGCGGGCGCGCCTCGCCGGACGGCAGGGCCGACGGGCACGGCGCCGGGGGCCGGCCGTCGCGACGGACCTGCCGTTCGTCACCCCCTCGCGGGACCGAGGTCGCCCGGGCGACCCTGGGGCCCGGGGGCATGACGTGCCCGCCCGCCGCGTGGCCCGCGGCCCCGCGGTCCGGCCGCTCAGAGGGGCGGCAGCGCCTGGCCGGGGCCAAGGGCGGCGGCGAAGAGGTCGCCCCGCTCGGCGACCCGCGCGAGGATCGTCCGGATCGTCCAGCGATCGGGACGGAGGGCGGGGTCGTCGAGCTCGTCCCACGTGATCGGGGCCGAGACCGGCAGGCCGGGCGCGGGGCGCGGGGAGTACGGCCCGACGAGCGTCCGGTTCCGCCAGTTCTGGGTGAAGTCGAGGCGCGCCCGACCGTCGCGGCGGTCCTTCGACCACTCCCAGCTCACGAGGTCCGGCACGGCGCCGCCGACCGCCCGCGAGACCTGCTCCACCCAGGCCCGGGTCTCCTCGAACGTGTACCCGGGCCGGAGGGGGACGAAGACCTGGATCCCGCGCCTGCCCGTCACCTTCGGGACGCCGCCGACGCCGAGGTGCTCGAACGCGCGGCGGAAGAGGCGGGAGAGGACGAGCGTCTCCTCCCACGTCGTCCGGGGCCCCGGGTCGATGTCGACGAGCGCCCAGCGCGGCTCCGCCGGGGCCTCGATCTGCGAGGTCCAGGGGTGGAGCTCGATGGCGGCCTGGTTGCCGAGCCAGGCGAGCGTGGCGAGCCCGTCCGCGACGACGTGGACGTGGGCCCCGCGGTCCGGCGGGTCGGGCTCCTTCCAGCGGGCGACGAACGCGGGCGTCCCGGCCGCGATGCCCTTCTGCCAGAACGACGCGCCCTCGATCCCGTCGGGGTAGCGGGCGAGGTTGAGGGCGCGTCCGGCGAGGTGGGGGAGCATGACCGGGGCGACGAGCGCGTAGTAGCGGACGAGGTCGCGCTTCGTGACCGGCGGCCCGGGGTCGCCGTCGCCCGCGGCGCTCCCGGCCTCCCCCGCGGCGCCCGGCGCGAGGATCTTGTCGAGGTTCGTGAGGGCGACGTCGCGCCCTCCGATCCGCCACGCACCTCCGCGCCCCGGGAGTGCGTCGAGCGCGGCGAGCTCCTCCGCCGTCGCCGCGGCGACGGCGTCCGGCGGCCGCGCGACGGCGTCGCCCGCCGCCACGCCGGGGCCCGCTCGCCTCACCCCCGCCTTCGCCAGCGCCCGGGCGGCCGCCTCGGGGCCGACCGCCGCCTGGCGCTCGACCGTCGCCGGGTCCACCTCGGGCGCCTCCTGGACGAACGCCGCCTGCCGGACGATCCCGTCGCGGGACCAGCCGGCGATCTCGGCACGGATGACGAGCTCTGGAGCCGCCCACCCCGCGCCCGCCGTCGCGGCGAGGTCCGGCGGCGCATCGTCGAACGGGGGATCCGGCCGGGCGCGCCCGTCGAGCGCGGCGCGGAGCCGCGTGCGGGTCGCGGCGTCGATCCCGCTCCCCACCCGGCCGGCGTACCGGAGGCGGCCGCCATCCATGACCCCGACGAGGAGCGCGCCGAGGTCGCGGTGGCTCCCCTGGCCCGGGACGTACCCCCCGACGACGAGCTCCTGCGTCGGCCGGACCTTCAGCTTCAGCCACGCCGTCGAGCGTCGCCCGGCCTCGTAGCGTCCCCGGCGGTGCTTCGCCATCGCGCCTTCGAGGCCCTGGGCGGCCGCGGCGGCGAAGAACGCGACGCCCTCGCCGACGACGTGCCCGCCGAAGCGAACCCGGGGGTCCTCGCGGAGCACGAGACGGAGGATCTCCTTCCGCTCCTCGAGCGGCACGTCGAGGTACGACCGCCCGGCGCACCACGGCAGGTCGAAGACGATGAAGACGATCGGTCCGGACCGGCCGGTCGCGCGGGCCGCGGGGCTCGCCGCCGGGTCCGCCGCGGAGAAGCCACCACCGAGGCGGGCCTGGAGGAGGCCGAAGTCCGGGCGTCCGTCGGCGTCGAGCGCGACGACCTCCCCGTCGACGACCGCGTCGGGCGCGGCGAGCCACGCAGGCGCCCCGAGGAGCTCCGGGAAGAAGCGCCCGGCGTCATGTCGGTTCCGTGTCCGGAGCACCACCGTCCCATCCGCGACGAGGGCCTGGACCCGATAGCCGTCCCACTTCGGCTCGAAGAGCCAGGCGTCGTCGTCGAACGGCGCGGTTGCCGGCGTCGCGAGCATCGGCTCGACGAACGCGGGGGGAGGGACGAGGCGCGAGCCGGGCGGGTCGAGCGTCGGGAGCGGCGGCGGCGCGGGGCGGTCGAACGGCGCCGGCCGCCCCGCGGCGACCTCCTCGCTCGTGCGCCCGGACCGGACCGACGCGGGATGGTCCTCGGGATCCCAGCCGGGGACCGCGTCAGGTCCGGCCTTCGCGATGACGAGCCACGCCTCGCCCTCGTCCTCGCCCTCGTCCTCGCCCGGCGCCCTGCGGCCGCGGCCGGCGGCGCCCGCCCCGCGCCCGCGGCCGTCCGTCCGCACGAGGGTGAACCGGCCGGCGAGCTTCTCGCCGCGGAGCCGGAGCTTCAGCTCGCCGGCGCGGACGGCGGCGCCGGGGTCCCACGTCAGCTCCGGCTCGAACGTGCCCCAGTCCCAGCAGATCGAGTCGCCGGCGCCGTACTCGCCCTTCGGGATGACGCCCTCGAAGTCGAGGTAGGCGATCGGGTGGTCCTCCGTCCGCGCCGCGAACCGGCGCTCCCCGGGGTCGCGCGTCGGCCCCTTCGGGAGGGCCCACGAGGCGAGGACGCCGTCGATCTCGAGGCGGAGGTCGTAGTGGAGCCGGCGGGCGCGGTGGCGGTGGACGACGAACCGGCCACAGCCGCCCGGCGCCGCCGCCGGCCGGGGCACGGCGGGGCCGGGCTCCGGGGTGCGGCCGAAGTCGCGCCTGGCCCGATATCGCTCGAGGGGCACGAGCGCCGTCCCGCCTACAGTGGCAGCCGGCGGAACACCGCGACGAGCGGCGGGAGCGTCCGCGGCGCCGCGACGACCGGCACGCGGTACCACGCGTCGCCGGCCGGGCCCGCGCGGAGCGGGGCGTCGAGGCGCCGCGCGGAGAGCGCCCGGAACCCGAGCTCGCCGAGCGCCGCGGCGACGGTCGTCCCGTCGCCGACGAAGCCGCGCCCGGCGAGGCACCAGTCCGCGGGGCGGAGGATGGCGGCGAGCTCCCCGCGACGCTCCCCGAACGGGCGCCCGGCCAGGCTCCGGCCGTCGAGGTAGAGGAGGTCGGACGCGACGAGCGCCGCGGCACCGCCGCCGGGCGGCGTGCCGCCGGGTGCGCCGGCTGCCGCGGCGCCGCCCGGGCCGCCCCCGCGGAGCCGCCGCTCCAGGAGGGGCCGGCTGGGCCGGCCGCGCGCGTCGAGGACCATGAGCGTCGCGTCGAGGACGAGGCCGTCGCCACGGACGAGGCCGGCGACCCCGGCGAGCTCGGGGAAGGCCGGGGACGGGTCGGCGAGGGCCTCGGCGCGGAGCCGGACGGCGCCGCCCTCGACGAGGACGATGGCCCGGATGCCCGGCCACCAGGGCTCGAAGAAGTAGCCCGGGTCGTCGAACGGACCCTCGCCGTCGGTCGGGCGCATCGGGAGGATCCGCTCGGGCAGGCGCGCCGCACGTGGCGCGAATTCGAGGGGGAGCGGCTCGCCGGGCGGGAGGCGCGTCATGGACGGATTGTCGTCCGCCGGCCGGGCGACCGCAGCGCGGGCACTCGCCGACGGGCGGTCAGCGGCGCCTGCGGCGTCAGGCCGACTTCCGTCGCGCCACCCGTCGAGCGGGCGTCTCCTCCTCTGCGGCGGCCGCGGCGGCCCTGGTCGCTCCCCGTGTCCGCTGTGCCGCCCGGACGGCGCCCGCACCGCGCCCGCCCGCCGTCTCGTCGGCGAACTCGGCCGCCTCCTCGGCGGCCCGGCTCGCCTTCGACGCCCGCGCCGCGCTCACGCTCGCCTCGAGCATCGCCATGAGGTCGACGAGCTGGCCGCCGGCTGCCGGGGCCTCCGGCTCGACGATCTCGCGCCCATCCACCTTCGCCGCGATGACCTCCTCGAGGGCCGCCCGGTACTCGTCGCGGTACTCGGACGGGTCGAACGCGCCGGTCATCGCCGCGATGAGCTGGGCGGCCATCGCCCGCTCGGCCGGCTTCACCTCGATCTCCTCGCCCGGGAGGTCGAGCTCGTCGACGGCGCGGATCTCGTCGGGCCAGTGGAGCGTCTCGAGGACCATCGCGGAGCCGTGAGGGTTGAGCGCCGCGAGCACCTCGCGGTCCTTGATGACGACCTTGCAGACGGCCGCGAGGCCCTGCTCGGCGAGCACCGCGCGGAGGAGCGCGTACGCCTTCTTGCCGATCCCCTCGGGCTCGACGTAGTACGCCTGCTTCACGAAGCGGGTCGGCTCGTCGTCCCGGGGGATCGCAGGGACGAACTTCTCGATCTCGATCGCCCGGACGGTCTTGAGCGGCACGTTCGCGAGGTCCTCGTCGGTGATGACGACGTAGTGGTCCTTCGCGTACTCGTAGCCCTTCACGGTGTCGCCGCGCGCGATGACCTCGTCGTGGTGCGGGCAGTACACCTTCATCTGGATCCGGCTCAGGCAGCTCTCGTGGAGCATGTTGAACGAGATCCCCCGCGATTCCGTCGCGAGGTAGAGCCGCACGGGGATCGTCACCAGGCCGAACTGGATGGCCCCCCGCCACATCGATCGTGCCATCTCGGGTCTCGCGTGCCTCGAGCGTCGGCCGCGCGGGCCACGCCTCCCGGCGGCGTGCCCGTTCGACCGGGACGCGAGTGTACCCCCGTGCCGCAAGCAGGCCCCCGCGCAGGGTGCCCGCGTGGGCACGCTCCGGGGTACGCGGGCGTCGCGCCGGCGCCGTCAGGCCGGGCCCGGCCCTCCGCCGGCCCGTGCCCGGTGCGCCGCGACGAGCCTCGCGACCGCGTCCGCGACGGCGGGGAGCGCGGCCTCCACCGCCGACGTCAGCCCCTCCCCGGGGTCGAGGTCCGCGACGCCGACGCTCACGACGAACGCCGCCGGGGCCGCGCCGTAGAGGTCGCGCGACAGGGCGAGGAGCGCCTCCGCCCCGACGTGGTGGGTCGTCGGCCCGCGGCCCGCGCCGGCGCCGCCGGCCGTCGTGCCGGCCGTCGCGCCGGCCCCCCCGAGCTCCCGGATCGTCACCGCGCCCGGCGGGGCGGTCGTGGTCGCGTCGATGAGGACGACGAGCGCAGCGCCGCGCATGTCCAGGGCGATCTCCGGCGTGAGCTGGTGGCAGACGAGGACGTCGGCCTGCGCGAGGCGCGGGTCCGCGGCGACGACGTGCGCCGCCAGCGGCCCGACCCCGTCGTCGGACCGCAGCGTGTTCCCGTACCCGACGACGAGGACGTCGCTCACCGGGCGAGCGTGTCGAGGACCCGCCCGTCCGGCCCGACGAGGTCGATCGCCAGCGCCATCTGGCCGAGGGCGTGCGTCGAGCACGAGAGGCACGGGTCGTAGCAGCGGATCACGGCCTCCACGCGGTTGAGCATCGGCTCGGTGATCGTCTCGCCCTTCACGTGGTGGCGGGCGACCTGGAGGACGGCCCGGTTCATCGCCATGTTGTTGTGGCCCGTGGCGATGACGAGGTTCGCCCACTCGACGATCCCGTCGTCGTCGACCCGGTAGTGGTGCATGAGGGTGCCCCGCGGCGCCTCCGACACGCCGATCCCCTCGTTGCGGTTGATCCCGGCGACCGACCGGACGTGCTTCGAGAGGATGTCCGGGCCGTGAAGGAGCTCTTCGATCTTCTCCACCGCGTGGAGCGTGTCGATGAGCCGGGCGTAGTGGTAATGGAACGACGACCCGGCGACGCGCCCCACCCGCCAGCGGAACTTCTCGAGCTCCTCGTCGGCCCGGGGCGTGCCCGTCCGCTCGGCGACGTTGAGCCGGGCGAGCGGCCCGACCCGGTAGATCCCGTCGGGGTACCCCATCGCCTTCCAGTACGTCGACTTCAGGTACGACCACGGCTCGACGGCCTCGCCGATGTAGTCGTTGAACGTCCGGGGGTCGACCTTGTCGGCGAGGTACTTCCCGTCGGCGTCCACGACCCGGATCCAGCCGCCGTAGTGGTCGACGTTCCCCTGGCGGTCGACGAGCCCCATGAAGGCCGATCGGAAGTTCCCGAACGTCGCGGCCTCCTCCTCCCAGCGGAGCATGTCCGACTTGTACCAGGCGATCGCCCGCTCGACGGCGGCGATCGCCTCGGGGACGCCGGCGAGGATCCGGTCGCGGACCTCCGCGGAGAGGGGCTCGGCGACGCCGCCGGGGACGATCCCGGTCGGGTGGATCCGCTTCCCGCCGAGCCACTCGATGATCTGCTGGCCCCACTTCCGGAGGGCGATCCCGTCGCGCGCGAGCTGTGGGCTGTGGCGGGCGACGCCGACGATGTTCCGGACCGCCGGGTCGGCGTCGAAGCCGAAGAGGAGGTCGGGCGACGAGAGGTGGAAGAACGAGAGGGCGTTCGACTGGACGATCTGCCCGAGGTTGATGACGCGCCGGAGGTCGGCCCCGGTCGGCGTCGGCTCGACGGCGAGGATGTCGTCGACCGCCTTCGAGGAGGCGACGAGGTGGCTGACCGGGCAGATCCCGCAGATGCGGGCCATGATCGCCGGCATCTCGTGGACCGGGCGGCCCTGGGTGATCCGCTCGAAGCCCCGGAACTGGGTGACGTGGAAGTGGGCGTCGCTCACCTCCCCGCGCTCGTCGAGCAGGATCGTGATCTTCGAATGGCCCTCGATCCGCGTCACCGGATCGATGACGATCGTTCGGCTCATGTCCGCCTCCCGTCAGCGCCCGAACCGGGACCCGGAGACGTCGGGGACGCGACCGGCCAGCAGGTCATCGAGCAGGGTGTGGATGAGGTCGGCGTGCGGCGGGCAGCCCGGCAGGAAGACGTCGACGTCGACGAACCGGTGGACGGGCTGGGACGTCGGCAGGAGTCGCGGCACGACCTGCGTCGGCACCTGCGGGTTGAGGCTGACGTTCTCCCGGTACGCCCGGTCGAGGAGCGGCGGGACCCCGATCGGGTTCCGCATCCCGGGGACGTTCGAGGTCACCGCGCAGTCGCCGAAGGCGACGATCGTCTTCGAGCGCTCGCGGACCATCCGGATCCTGTGGAGGTCCTCCTCCGACGAGACGGCGCCCTCGACGAGGCAGACGTCGACGTCCTCCGGGAACTCCTTGACGTCGACGATCGGGCTGTACACGAGGTCGGCCCGCTCGAAGATATCGAGGAGCCGCTCGTCGAGGTCGAGGAACGACATGTGGCAGCCCGAGCAGCCGTCGAGCCAGACGGTGGCGATCCGCGGCCTGCTCACAGCCCACGCTCCTCCTGGACGACCTTCAGCCACGGCAGGAACGGGCGCTTCGTCTTGCTCCCGCCGGCGACGGGGCGGCCCTTCTCGAAGAGTGCCCCCGTCGGGCAGACCTGGACGCACTTCCCGCAGCTCGTGCAGGTCGTCGACTCGCCCCAGGGGATCCCCATGTCCGTCTGGACCCGGGTCTCCAGGCCGCGGTGCATGATGTCCCACGTGTGGGCGCCCTCGATCTCGTCGCACACCCGGACGCACCGCAGGCAGAGGATGCAGCGGTTGTGGTCGATCGCGAACAGCCGGTGGCTCGCGTCGATGTCGACCTTGGGGCTGATCCGCGGAAGGTCGAAGTGGGTGAGGCCGAGCGCGGCCGCCGTGTCCTGCAGCTCGCAGTGGTTGTTGGCGACGCAGACCGCGCAGACGTGGTTGCGCTCCATGAACATCATCTCGGTGACGGCCCGGCGGTACTCGAGGAGCTGCTCGGAGTGGGCCGTCACCTCCATCCCCTCCGCGATCGTCGTCATGCACGCCGCGGCGAGCTTCGGCGAGCCGGCGATCTCGACCATGCAGAGGCGGCACGCGCCGCGGTCGTGGACGCCCTCGAGGTGGCAGAGGCCCGGGATGGCGATCCCGTTCTCCTCGGCGACCTCCATGACGGTCTGGCCCTCCGACCCGGCGACGTCGCGGCCGTCGATCGTCAGGGTGTAGACGGTGGTCATGCCATCACCTCCGCCGGCTGCGAGATCGCACAGACGCCGGCGGGACACCTCTTCTCCACGATGTGGGCGAGGTACTCGTCCCGGAAGTAGCGCAGCGTGCTGAAGATCGGGTTCGGGGCCCCCTGGCCGAGGCCGCAGAGGGACATCCGCTGGACGATCCCGGCGAGCCGCTCGAGCTGGGCGAGGTCGGCGAGCGTCGCCTCGCCGCGCGTGATGAGGTCGAGGAGCATCCACAGCTGGGTCGTGCCGACGCGGCACGGCGTGCACTTCCCGCACGACTCGTCGCGGCAGAAGTCCTGGAAGTACTTCGCCACGTCGACCATGCAGGACGTGTCGTCCATGACGATCATCCCGCCGGAGCCCATGAACGAGCCGAGCTCGATGAGCGACTCGTACGTGACCGGCTTGTCGAGGTGCTCGGCGGGGATGCAGCCGCCCGAGGGGCCGCCGGTCTGGACGGCCTTGAACGGCCGCCCGTCGATGATCCCGCCGCCGATGTCGAAGATGATCTCCCGGAGGGCCATCCCCATCGGGACCTCGACGAGGCCGGTGTTCACGACGCGCCCGGCGAGGGCGAACACCTTCGTCCCGCGGCTCTTCCCAGCGCCGATCGCGGCGTACCACCCGGGGCCCCGGCGGACGATCGCCGGCACGCTCGCGAACGTCTCGACGTTGTTGATGAGGGTGGGGCAGTCCCAGAGGCCCTGGACCGCGGGGTATGGCGGGCGCGGGCGCGGCGTGCCGCGGCGGCCCTCGACGGAGGCGATGAGGGCGGTCTCCTCGCCGCAGACGAAGGCGCCGGCGCCGAGCCGGATCTGGACGTCGAACGTGAACGAGGTGTCCATGATCCCGGCCCCGAGGTACCCGGCGCGCTGGGCGAGCCGGATCGCCGTCCGGAGGCGGGCGACGGCGAGCGGGTACTCCGCCCGGCAGTAGATGTAGCCCTCGGTGGCGTGCACGGCGAACGCGGCGATCGCCATCCCCTCGAGGATCCGGTACGGGTCGCTCTCGAGGACGCTGCGGTCCATGAACGCGCCCGGGTCGCCCTCGTCGGCGTTGCAGATGACGTACTTCTGGGCGCCCTGAGCCTTCGCCACGGTCGTCCACTTGAGGCCGGTGGGGTAGCCGGCGCCGCCGCGGCCGCGGAGGCCACTCCCGGTGATCCCGTCGCGGACCTCCGTCGAGGTCATCTCGGAGAGGACCCGACGGAGGGCCTCGTACCCGCCCGCGGCCAGGTAGTCGTCGAGGCTCTCCGGGTCCACCCGGCCGAAGTTCTCGGTCGCGACCCGGACCTGCTTCTCGAAGAACGGGCCCTGGGGGCGGCGCGCGTCGCCGGGCTTCACCCGCTTCAGGGCCCCGACGACCGGCTCGACGTCGTCGGGCCGGACGCGCTCGAAGAGCTGACCGGTCTCGGCGATCTCGACGAGCGGCCCCGCCGCGCAGAGGCCGATGCACCCGACGCGCTTCACGGCGACATCGGTGAGGCCTGCCTCCGCGGCGCGCTCCCCGAGCCGGACGGTGACGTCGTGCGACTGGGCCGACAGGCAGCTGGCCGCCTCGCAGACGTAGGCGGTCGCGCGCGCGGGCCCTTCGTGGACCTCCTCGGTGATGACGCGGCGGCGGAGGGGCCGCCCCGCGGCAGGCATCTCGCTCACATCGCCTCCAGCTGTGCGACGAGCTCGCCGGCGTCCACCTTGCCCTGCACGTCGCCGTCGACGATGACGGCCGGCGCGAGGCTGCAGGCGCCGAGGCACCGCGCGGTGAGGACCGAGACCTTCCCGTCGGCCGTCGTTTCTTTCGGTCGGACGTGGAGTCGTCGCTCGAGGCCGCCGAGGATCTCCTTCGCCCCGTTGATGTAGCAGGCGGTACCCGTGCAGACGACGCAGGTGTGCTCGCCCTGCGGCTTCAGGGTGAAGAACGAGTAGAACGTCGCGACGCCGTAGACACGGGAGTGGGGGACCCCGAGGGTGTCGCCGACGAATTCGAGAGCGTCGGAATCGAGGTAACCGAACGCCTCCTGGGCGGCGTGGAGCGCCTCGATGAGCGCCTGCGGCCGGTCGCCGTGGCGGCGCATCCGCGTCTCGACGATCTTCCAGCGCTTGTCGTCGCTCGGCGCCGCCGGCTTCCTGTGCGAGATGGGCATGAGGCCCCCTTCCGGGTCTGGCCGGCACCCTCGGCGTCGCCGGCGGGAGCACCCCGGGGCGTGTCCCCGGGGGGGCCGGTCTGGTGTCCCGGGGCGTGTCCCCGGGGAGCGGCGGGCACGGCGGGTGGACACGAGCCGGCCCGGCCCTCTCGATCATAGGTGTTGGCGGCACGTCGGTCCGAACGGCCGCATCGCCCGACTCCGGGGGCCGCTCCGCCCCGTCTCGGGGGGCCGCTTCGCCCGTTGGGGAGCGGCCGCGACGGGCCGCGCCGTAGCCCGAGGTCCGCGTCCGGGGACCGGTCACGACGCCGCGGCGGGTCAAGTCCCAGCACGTGGTGTAACAGCAGGCGCAACGCATCCTCGCGTCTGATCGGTCAGCTCGCCATGAGCAGCGCTGGCACCACCTCCTCGACCTCGGGTTCGGCATCGATGAGGGCGAGG
>JAJZRQ010000130.1 GCA_021802585.1 Chloroflexota bacterium | reverse complement strand
CGCCGGGTCAAGCCCGGCCCGCACGCCCCGGCACCCGGCCCCGGCGTCCAGGCACGGTCGCCGGTCCGGCGCGGCCCCCCGCCCCCCGGTCACGCCCCGCGCGGTGCGCCGGGTCAAGCCCGGCCCGCACGCCCCGGCACCCGACCCCGGCGTCCAGGCACGGTCGCCGCTCCGGCGCGGCACGCCGCCGCCACGCCCCCCCGCCCGCGGCCCCGCGCGCGGCGCGCCGCCGCGCCTACCCGACCCCCAGCACCGAGACCGCGGCGAGCACGAGGGAGAGGAGGACGAGGAGCCCGGTCGAGATCCACCCGATGGTCCGCAGCACCCGGCCGCTCGCGAGCGGTCCCATGAGGGCGCGGTCGCCCGCGAGGAGCATGACGAACACGAGGATGAAGGGCAGGAGGAGCGCGTTCAGGACCTGGGCGAGGAACATGACGTTGATGAGCGGGAGGCCCGGGATCATGACGAAGAGCGCGGCGAACCCGATGAAGAACGCGAGGAGGCCGTAGAACGCGGGCGCCTCGCGCCAGTTCCAGTCGACGCCCGTCTCCCAGCCGAACGCCTCGCACGTCGTGTAGGCGCTCGTCATCGGGACGACCCCGAGGCCAAGGAACGAGGCTCCGAGGAGCCCCCCGGCGAAGATCACCGTCGCCGCCTGGCCGGCGATCGGCTCGAGCGCCTGCGCCGCGTCGGCCGCGCTCGTGATCGTCACCCCGGCGACGTAGAGGGTCGCCGCGCAGGCGACGACGATGAAGCCGGCGATGAGGTTCGTGAGGAGCGCCCCGGAGAAGACGTCGACCCGGCTCGCCGCGAGGTCGTCGGGGCGGAGCCCCTTGTCGGCGACGTACGACTGGATGAACGCCTGGCCCCACGGCGTGATCGTCGTGCCCACCGTCCCGACGACCGCCAGCCAGTAGGCTGGCGACGAGGAGAGGCTCGGCAGGACGAGGCTCCGCGCCGCGAGCCCCCAGTCGGGCTGTGCCTGGACCGCCGAGACGACGTACGCGAGCGACACGAGGGCCCCGACGCCGACGAAGAAGTACTGGACCCTGCTGTAGCTGCCGAGGGTGATGAAGCCCACGACGACGACGGCGGCGACGAGGGCGCTCACCTGGGGCGGCACGCCGAAGATCCCGAGGGCCGACCCGATCCCGGCGAACTCGGCGACCGTCGAGCCGAGGTTCGCGACGAGCATGAGGAGCGCGGCGAACGCCGCCCAGCGCACGCCCCAGCGCTCGCGGATCAGGCCCATGAGCCCCTTCCCCGTCGCGAGCCCGAGGCGCGCCCCGACCTCCTGGGTGAAGAAGAGGACGATCTGGCTGGCGAGGATGACCCACAGGAGCGCATAGCCGAACGTCGAGCCGACGAGCGAGTACGTCGTGATCCCGCCGGCGTCGTTGTCGGCGAAGCCGGAGACGAGCCCGGGGCCGAGGACGGCGAGGACGGCGAGGAGCCGGACCCGCCAGGCGGGGAGGCGGGGGAGCGGCGGGACGACGCGGGCGCGGGCGCGGCGCCGCGGCTCGGTCACGCGCGACCGCCTAGCGGCTGAAGACGCGCGGAAGACGCTTCTTCCACGCGGTCGGGATCACCGTGTCGATCGCGTCGTCCACGGTGACGATCCCCACGAGGCGCTCCTCGTCGTCGACGACGGGCACCGCGAGGAGGTTGTAGTGGGCGACGACCTCCGCCACCTCGTCCTGGTCGGCGAGGACGGCGACGGCGACCGGCTCGCGGATCATCACGTCGCCGATCGGCGTGTCGGGGCGGGCGACGATGAGGTCGCGGAGGGAGAGGACGCCGACGAGGCGCCCCTCGTCGTCGGTCACGTAGACGTAGTAGATCGTCTCCGCGTCGGGCTCGAGCTCGCGGAGCCGGTCGATCGCCTCGGCCGCCGTGAGGTGCGCGTCGAGGGCGATGTACTCGGTCGTCATGATCCCGCCGGCCGAGTCCTCCGGGTAGCCGAGGAGCTCGCGGACCTCCTCGACCTCCTCCTCCTCCATCCGGGCGAGGATCTCGTCGCGGGTGTCCTGGTCGAGGTCCGCGACGAGGTCGGCGGCGTCGTCGGGGCTCATCTCCTCGAGGATGTCGGCGGCGCGCTCCGGGTCGAGGTCCTCGAGGACGTCGACCTGGGTGTCGGGCTCCATCTCCTCCATCGCGTCGGCGACGGCCTCGTCGTCGAGGGCGGCGAGGACGCCGGCCCGGTCCTTCGGGGCGAGCTGGTCGATGATCGAGGCGAGGTCGGAAGGGTGGAGCTGGGCGAGCTTGGCGTGGGGGACCCGCAGGCGGACGCCGGCGATCGTGCTCTCGAGCGGGTCGACGTCGCCCCAGTCGATGTAGCGCTCGGCGACCGGGAGGCGGAGGTTGCGGGCGATCGTCCGGAACGGGCCCTCGATCCCGAGACGCCGGAGGAGGCCCGCGGCGCCGACGTCGACGGCGACGACGCGGAAGGCGCCCTCGACCTCGTCGAGGCGGACGTCGTTCACCCGGATGACCTTCCGTCCCTCGATGTCGACGATCTGCTTGTCGAGGAGGTCCCCCTTGAGGAGGATCTCGTCGGGGCGCTGGCGGAACTTTCCGATGTCGATCGTGCCGACGCGGAGGCGCGCGCCGGCCGCGTCGAGGCTCTCGACGGAGCGCCAGGGAAGGAAGATCTTCCGCCGGTCGGTCGCGACGACGAGGCCGGTGACCGGCGGGTACGGATCGCCCATGGCGACGATGAGGTCGGCGACCGACCCGAGCGGCTCGCCCGCCTGGTCGCGGACGGGCCGGCCGATGATCTGGCTCAGGAAGAGCATTGGCCACCTCGCGGGGGCGGGGCCGTCCCGCCTCCGGGTGACCGCGACGCCGGGGTGCCGGGCGGCACCGACCGCGCGCCGCGCCGCTCAGCGGACGGGGCGGACCTCGCTGGGGCTCCCGGCGCCTGGGGCGCCGGGACGACTGGGTCCGGGCTCCACGGGGGAGTGATCCTCCGATGCTGCTGTCGACGGCCCCGGGACGCCGCGCGGGACGCGGCGAGGGGCGCCCGGAGTGTAGTGCGCGCGCAGAACGACGGTCAAACCGGAACGCGGGCTGACGCCGGGGGCGTGGGGGCGCGTGGGCGCTGGGCGCGGGCGCCGGGCGGGCGCGGGCGGCGGGGCGTGGGCGTGGGCGGCGGGGCGTGGGCGTGGGCGCGTGGGCGCCGCTGTTGCTCCCCAATGCGGCCATGGTGATCACTCGTTGGCGTCCGACCGGACGCGAGGAGCCTGGCGACGCGTGCCGCCTCCCCGATGCGGCCCACCGGCCTCAACGGGGAGCCGTCCCGGGCGGCCGAGGGGCGCTGGGGCCGGTCCGCGGCTCGTCAAGGGTCCGGGACGCCGAGCAATGATCCAGAGACACGCACAAGGGAGGATTGGCGAGCGCGCGCGCGTGCTGGTCGGTCGGCCGGCGCGGGGTTGGGCGGTGAGGGGCGCGCGCGCGTGCTGGTCGGTCGGCCGGCGCGGGTTGGGCGGTGAGGGGCGCGCGTGCGTGCTGGGGTCGTGTCCCTAGAGTTGGTGTAACAGCGGACCTGGCCGGGCATGGAAACGGCCACCGCGTCATCCTCGCGTCGTTGGAACTGAGAAACCGACGACACGGAGAACACCACGATGGCCGACG
>JAJZRQ010000003.1:70121-79107 GCA_021802585.1 Chloroflexota bacterium | reverse complement strand
CCTCGTGGAGCGCCGCGAGGGGCGCGTGGAGGAGCGCGGCCACGAGGCGGTGGCTCATCTGCTCGACGACGGCGCGCTCCTCGCCGCCGAGGCCGGGGAGGCGGTGGAGGAGCCACTCGACCTCGGCTCGGCGGAGGCTCTCCGCCCCGTCGGCCACGGCCTGGATGACGGGGACGACGTCGCGGGCGCGGAGCCACTGGCAGTACTCGCGCCCGGCGTCGGAGACGAGCTTCTCGAGCCGGCGCCGGAGGCGGTCCTCCGGCCCGAACTCGGGGCCGGCCGTCAGGTCGTCGACGGAGGTGAAGCGCGGGCCGAGCGCTGCCTGGAGGGCCGCCGGCACGGCCGGCGGGGACGAGAGGTCGACGACCTCCGCCGCCGAGCGCGCGAGGTCGTCCGCGTCCCCCGGGCCGACCGCCCAGGGGCCGGCGAGGGCGACGATCGCCCCGGCGAGCTCCGGGAAGGATCGGTCCGGGCCGAACGGGACGGCGCGCCCCCCGACCTCGGCCGCCAGGCCGGCGGCGCGCTCCGGGGTCCGGTTCGTCACGAGGACTCGCGCCCCGCGGCGATGGGCGGCGAATGCGGCGAGGCGCCCCATCCGGCCCACGCCGGCGACGAGGATCGGGCGTCCTTCGAGCGGGCCGACGGTCCGGGCGATCCGGTCGAGGGCGATGTCGGCGAGGGAGCGCGGCGAGCCGTCGAACCACGTGTGGGCCCGCCGGCCGGCGCGGAGGGCCGCCTGGAAGAGCCGGTCGAGGACGGGGTCGAGGGGGAGGGCCGCGCGGCGGTCCGCGAGGCAGGCCCGGACCTGGTGGAGGACCTGGTCCTCCCCGAAGACGACGCTGTCGAGGCCGCAGGCGACGGAGATGAGGTGGCGCGTCGCGTCGGCGTCGACGAGGCGCTCGGCCCCGGGGGGCAGCGGCGGGAGTGCCGGGGGGCCGCCGATGCCGGGCGCCACGTAGACCTCCACGCGGTGGCACGTGTGGACGACGATCGAGCGCTCGTCGGCCGGCAGGTCTGCGAGAGCGGCCGCGAAGGCCTCACGGGCGAGGCTCGGGACGCTCCGGGCGTGGAGGACGAAGGCGACGACCGTCGGCTCCCCGGTGGTCGGGGCCGGCGCGGCCTCCGGCCGGGGCGCGAGGGCGGTCATCGGGCGGGCTCCGCGGGGCCGCGGCTCGCCCGGGGGGTCATCGCCTGCTCGTAACCGGCGAGCGTGGCGTCGAGGAGGTGGTCGATCGCCTCGGCCGACCCGAGGAGGAGCGCCGAGGTCCGTGACGCGTCGAGCTGCCGCCGCCGGGCGACCGCCGCCATCTCCTCGACGAACGGGCGGCGGAAGAAGAGGAACGTCGCGACCGTCTGGCGCATCGACGCCCCGAGCGCGCCGGCGATCCGCCCGTAGTCGCGGGCGGCATCGATCCCCGTCGCCAGGGCCGCCCGGCGGTCGCCTTCCGTGGCCGCGTCGACCGAGGTGATGAGCGACGCGGCGATCGCCCGGCCGTGCTCGCGAAGGCGCTCCCGCGCCGACTCGGGGACGGAGCCGAGCCAGGGCGCCGCCGCGCTCGTGCCGTGATGGCGGTACCGCTCGACGATCCCGTCGGTCGTCTCGCCGAGGGCCGCGAGGTCCGGCCGCGCGTCGGCTGCCGCGGGGAGCCGCGCCGCCAGCGCGCCCCGGGAGAAGCGGCGGTGGCCGCCCGGGGTCGTGAACGTCGGGACCTCGCCGGCCTCCGCCCAGCGGCGGAGCGTCGCCGGCGAGACGCCGAGCATCCGGCTCGCCTCCCGGATCGAGATCCAGTCCGGGGGAGCGACCGGCACGGTGCGCGCCGGCGTCACCGCCGGCGCTCCGCTCGCCCGCCGCGCTCGAACCTGCGCAATTCGCTCATCTCTCCAGCCCGCGGCCCAGCCGGGACCATGCGCCGACGGCCGGGTGATCGTCGCCCTCGTGGCCGCGGGCGCGCCCGCGGTGTGACACCTGCCACGGATTCTCGGGACGCGGGCCGCCGCGTCCCATCCGTCCCCCGGCACAAACGCGCGGCCTCCTCCCCGTGCCGGTCGGGGGGGACGATGGGTCGTGGCTGTACCGACCGGCACATCCTGGCCCATCGCGCGGGGCGAGGGAGACGCGGCCATGTCGGGGATTCGCGGCCGGCCGGCCGCGACGGGGCGATCCGGGGAGAGCATCGCGCTATGATATCCGAGGTTTCGTATGGTGCAGGTAGATTTGAGCAAGTTTCCCCAGCGCCCGTCCGATCGCTCGCAGCCGGCCTGGATCGGGCTCGGCGAGGCGAGCCGGATGCTCGGCGTCGCCCCCGGGACCCTGCGGCGGTGGGCCGACGCCGGGCGCGTCCCGGTCTTCACGACGCCCGGCGGCCATCGGCGCTTCCCGTGGGAGACGCTCCGCGGGCTGCTCCCGGCGGCCCGGTCCCGGCGGCCATCCCTCGGACGGCTCGGCGCCTCGCCCGACCGGATCGCGCGGGCGTACCGCGGCCGCGGGCGGTCGTCGGCGGCGCCGGCGCGGCAGTGGGCGGCCGACCTCCCGGGCGCGGCCCGCGACGGGTTCCGCGAGCGCGGCCGGGGCCTCGTCGGGGGGCTCCTCCAGCACCTCGACGCGCCCGACGCCGCGCTCCAGGCCGCCGCGCTCCAGGCCGCCGCCCAGCTCGCCGCGGCCCAGGGGCGGGAATCGGCCGCCCTCGGGGTTCCGCTCGACCAGGCCGTCGAGCAGTTCCTCTGGTTTCGCGCCCCGTTCCTCGACGAGCTCGCCGCCCTCGCCCGCTCGCGCGGGCTCGACACCCGTGAGGCGACTTCGCTCCTCGCCGACGCCGGCACCGCGATGGACCGTCTCCTCGTGGCGATGATGACCGGCCACACGCTCGAGACCGGCCGCCGCCGGGCGGGCGCATGAGCCGCTGCGTCCGCGCCCTCGCCCTCGGGCTCGACCCGGCCTGGCGTCGCCTCGGCGACGACGAGCGACGCGCGACGGCCGAGGCCTTCGTCGAGGCGTTCGCACCCGCGGAGGACGTCCGCACCGCGACGTACTCCGCGATCGGCATCGAGCCGGGGATCGACCTCCTCATCTGGCAGATGGCGCCGACGGTCGACCGGCTCGAGGAGGAGGCGGCCCGCCTCCTCCGCTCCGGCCTTGGTCGCTGGCTCACGGTTCGGGAGAGCTTCCTCGGGCTCGTCGGGGAGTCGCAGTACGTCGCCCGGCCGACGAGCCAGGAGCAGTCGCTCTTCGAGGGCGAGCGGAGCCGGTACCTCGTCGTCTATCCGTTCACGAAGTCGACGGAGTGGTACCTCACCGCGCGCGAGGTGCGCCAGGGCTCGATGAACGAGCACATGCGGGTCGGGCGCGCCTTCCCCCAGGTGCGGCAGCTCCTCGCCTACGCGTTCGGGGTCGACGACATGGACTTCCTCGTCGCCTACGAGACCGACGACCTCGACGCCTTCTCGGCCCTCGTCCGGGAGCTCCGCGCCACGGATGCCCGGCGCTCGACCGTCCGCGACACGCCGATCCTCCTCGGGGTCCACCGTCCCGTGGCCGAGATCGTCGCGCTCCTCGGGGCGCCGGGCGCCCCCGCGGGGAGCTGAGTCGGCACGCCGCCGGGAGGGCCGGAATCGGGCCGAAGGTCCCTGTCCGGCGCTGCAGCCGCCCGTCCACCCTCGCACGATGGGATCGTGCGCCCGGCACGCGGGCGACACCGAGGAGGCGCGATGACGGGGCCGCGGGAGACGCCGCGCTGGGACCGGCTCGGGCCGGCCACCGCCGCGCGCCTCGAGGAGGCCGCCCTCGGGATCCTCGAGCGGACCGGCGTCGAGGTTCCCGTGCCCGAGGCCCTCGCCCTCCTCCGTGACGGGGGGGCGGCCGTGGACGGGGCCCGCGTCCGGATCCCCGAGCGGCTCGTCACCTGGGCCCTCGGCGCCGCCCCGACGTCGGTCACCCTCCACGACCGCGCCGGCCGCCCGGCGCTCGAGCTCGCGGGCCGGCGCCACTACTTCGGGACCGGGTCGGACTGCCTCAACATCCTCGACCACCGGACCGGCGAGCGACGCCGGGCGACGACCGCCGACCTCGTCGACGGCCTGGCGCTCGCGGAGGCGCTCCCGAACGTCGACTTCGTCATGTCGATGTACCTCCCGTCCGACGTCGACCCGGCGCTCGCCGACCGCCACCAGGCCGCCGCGATGCTCGCCCGGACCCGCAAGCCGTTCGTCCTCGTCACGTACGACCTCGCGGGGATGCTCGACGGCCTCGAGATGGCGGAGATCGTCGCCGGAGGGCGGGCCGCGCTCGCGGCCCGGCCCCAGCTCGGCGTCTACATCAACGTCACCCGGGGCCTCCTCTTCAACGAGGACTCCGTCCGCAAGCTCCTCGCCTGCGCCGAACGGGGCGTGCCGGCGCTCTGGATCCCCGTCACCTCGGGCGGGACGACCGGCCCGATCACCCTTGCGGGGACGATCGCGATCAACACCGCGGGGGTCCTCGCCGGCGTCGTCCTCGCCCAGCTCGCCCGCGAGGGGGCGCCGGTCGTCGTGCCGGGCTTCGGCGGGGACGCGCTCGACCTCCGGACGATGGTCGACCCCTACGCCGGCCCGGAGCCGAAGGGCGTCGCCGCCTCGCTGGCTCACCGCTGGGGCCTCCCGATGTTCAGCCTCGGCGCCGGGAGCGACGCGAAGGTCGTCGACGAGCAGTCGGCCGCCGAGGCGGGAATGACGATGCTCGCCGACGCCCTCGCCGGCGGCCACCTCGTCCACGACCTCGGGTACCTCGAGTCAGGCCTCACGGGTTCCCACGTCCAGCTCGCGATCTGCGACGAGCTGGCGGGCTGGATCAACGCCCTCGTCCGGCCGGTCGACGTCTCGGACGAGGCGCTCGCCCTCGACCTCGTCGACGCCCACGGCGTCGACGGCTCCTACCTCGAGCTCGACCACACGTTCGCCCACTACCGCGAGCGGTGGTACCCGACCCTCTTCGACCGCCGCGGGCACGAGCCCTGGCGGGCGGCCGGCGCGACGACGATGGCCCAGCGCGCGGCCACGCGCGTGGACCAGCTCCTCGCCGGGCCGCGCCCCGCCGCCCTCGACCCCGACGTCGAGCGGGCCGTGCGCGCGGTCGTCGACCGGGCCGAGGCCACGGCCGGCCTCTGACGGCCGCGCTCTTCGCTCTCCCGGGCCCGGCCTGCCGGCCCCGGCCCGTCCGCCCACCCGTCCCGCCGCAACCCAGCCAGCGCACGAGGAGACACGACCGATGAACGACACCGCGTTCGAGGCGATGCGCCGCGCCGTCGTCGACGGCGACGCCGACGCCGCCGCGGCGGCCGCGAGCGCCGCCATCGCCGCCGGGATCCCGCCGCTCGTCGCGATCGATGAGGGCTTCATGCCGGGGATGAAGGAGGTCGGCGCGGGGTTCGCCGCCGGCGACCTCTTCCTCCCCGACATGATGCTCGCCGCCCGGGCGATGCAGCGCGCCCTCAACGTCCTCGAGCCCGAGCTGCAGAAGGCCGCCGTCGAGCGGGCCGTCGCCGGCCGCGTCGTCATCGGCACGGTCGCCGGCGACATCCACGAGATCGGCAAGAACCTCGTCGGGATGCTCCTCTCGACGTCCGGCTTCGAGGTCCACGACCTCGGCGTGAACGTCTCTCCGGAGCGCTTCGTCGCGGCCGTCCAGGAGCACCGCGCCGATATCGTCGGCCTCTCGGCGCTCCTCACGACGACGATGACCGGGCAGCGGACGATCATCGCGGCCCTCCAGGCCGCCGGCCTCCGCCCGCCGGTGAAGGTCATGGTCGGCGGAGCCCCGGTCACCGGCGCGTGGGCGTCCGAGATCGGCGCCGACGGCTACTCCGAGGACGCGATGGGCGCGGTCGAGCTCGCGAAGCGCCTCGTCGGCGCGGGCGAGGCGGCCCGATGAGCCCGGACGTCGCCGCCGCGGTGAGCCCGGCGGTCGTCGGCGGGATCCGTGTCGAGGCCCTCGACGCCGAGGCCGTGGCCCGGATCCACGAGGCCACCCTCGACGTCATCGAGACGGTCGGCGTCCGCTTCCCCTCGGAGCGGGCCCTCGACCTCTGGGAGGCCGCGGGCGCGACCGTCGACCGGGGCGCCGAGGTCGTCCGGGCGCCGCGCGCGCTCATCGAGCGGGCCCTCGCCACGGCCCCCGCCGCCTATCCGCTCGCGGCGCGCGACCCGCGCCTCGACCTGCCCCTCGACGGGCGCCACGTCTACGCGGCGACGGACGGCTGCGGGATCGAGGTCGCCGACCTCGCGACCGGCGAGCGGCGCCCGTCCGGCGTGGCCGACGTCGCCGAGATCGCCCGCCTCGCCGACGCCCTCGACGAGGTCGCCTTCCACTGGATCCCCGTCTCCGCCCAGGATCGCCCGGCCCCCTCGCGGTCGCTCCACGAGCTCCTCGCCTGCTGGGCGAACAGCACGAAGCACGTCCAGACCGAGTCGATCGTGACGGCGCCCGAGGCGCGGGCGGCGATCGAGATGGCGGCCGCGATCGCCGGTGGCCGCGACGCGCTCCGCGCGCGCCCGGTCCTCTCGATGATGCAGTGCACGACGAGCCCGCTCGGCCAGGACGGGGGCAGCGTCGACGCCGCCCTCGAGGCGGCCGCCGCGGGGATCCCCGTCGGCTTCATGACGATGGCGTCGGCGGCGTTCACGAGTCCGACGTCGCTCGCCGGGACCCTCGTCGTCGGGAACGCGGAGGTCGTCGCCGCCCTCGCCCTCCTGCAGATCGCGGCCCCCGGCTGCCCCGTCTACTACGCGGCGGCCCAGACGGCCATCGACCTCCGGAGCGGCGCGTACACGGGCGGCGGCCCGGAGGACTTCCTCTTCGGCGCGGCGACGAACCAGCTCGCCGACTTCTACCGGGTCCCCCTCTCGATGGGCGCCTTCGCCACCGGCGCCAAGGCACCCGACTGGCAGGCCGGCGTCGAGAACGCCCTCTCCGCGTTCCTCGCCTCGGCGGTCGGCTCGGACATGCTCCTCGGGCTCGGGCTCCTCAACGGGAGCCGGATCTGGTCCCACGAGCAGCTCCTCCTCGACGCGGAGATCTTCTCGATCGTCCGGGCGATGCTCCGCGGCATCCCGGTGGACGACGCATCGCTCGCCCTCGACGTCATCGCCTCCGTCGGCCCTGCCGGCGACTACCTCACCGCTCCCCACACCCGGCGCCACATGCGCGAGCTGTGGCGGCCGCGCTTCATGGACCGGCGCCCGATGGGCGTCGTCGAGGCCGAGGGTGGCGGGCCCCGCGCGTGGGCGAACGCGAAGGCGCGGGAGCTCCTTGCGACCCACGTCCCGGAGCCACTCGAGCCCTTGCTCGCCGCCGAGCTCTCCCGGATCGTCCATGGCCGCGAGCGCGAGGCGGGCGTCGAGACGGCGCCGACGATCGTCGAGGCGACGGCGGCGGCGGGGGCCGGGCGATGAGCGCGCTCCCCGGGGCGCCGCTCCGGCCGTCGCTCCGGCTCCTCGGCGACGACCTCGTCGGGCGGATCCTCGACGAGGCCCACGAGCTCCTGCGCGACCCGGGTGTCCGGGTCCAGGATCCGGAGGCCGTCGCGCTCCTCGCCGGCGCCGGCGCGGAGGTCGCCGGGGAGGTCGTCCGGATCCCCGCCCGCCTCGTCGCGGCCGCGCTCGCGACGGCGCCGGGGTCGTTCGACCTCCACGACCGCTCGGGGGCCCCAGCGGTCCGCTACGGGGCGGGGGTCGTCCAGTTCGACCCCGGCTCGTCCGGGGTGAACGTCCTCGACCCCGCGACGGGCGACCACCGGCCGTCAACGGCCGACGACCTCGTCCGCCTCGTCCGGGTCGCGGAGATGCTCCCGGCGTACGACGCCCAGTCGACGGCCATCGTCTGCGGCGATGTCCCGGCCGGAGTCGGCGACCTCTACCGGCTCTTCCTCGTCCTCCTCGGGTCGGCGAAGCCGATCGTGACCGGAGCCTTCAGCCCGCGCGGCACGACGGCGATGGTCGACCTCCTCGCCCTGGACGCGGGTGGCCGCGAGGCGCTCGCCGCCCGGCCGCGCGCCGTCTTCGACGTCTGCCCGTCGCCGCCGCTCACGTGGACCGAGTTCGGCGCCCGGAACCTCCTCGACCTCGCCCGCGCCCGCGTCCCCGCCGAGATGGTGTCGATGCCGCTGGCCGGCGGCGCCGCGCCGGTGACGCTCGTCGGGTCCGTCGTCCAGCACGCCGCGGAGTGCCTCGCCGGCGTCGTCATCCACCAGCTCGCCGGGCCCGGCGCCCCGATCGTGTGGGGTGGCGCCCCCTCGATCGTCGACATGCGCACCGGAGTCACGCCGATGGGCGCGATCGAGACGGCGATGCTCGACGTGGCATACGCGCAGGTCGGGCGCGCCCTCGGGCTCCCGACCCATGGGTACCTCGGGGCGACGGACGGCAAGGTCCTCGACGCGCAGGCCGGTCTCGAGAGCGGGATCGGCGCCCTCGTCGGGGCCCTCGCCGGGATCGACCTCATCTCCGGGGCGGGGATGCTCGACTCCCTGCGCTGCCAGAGCGCGGAGAAGCTCGTCCTCGACGCGGAGGGGATCGCGATGGCCCGCCGGCTCCTCGGTGGCGTGGCGACGCCCACCGCGACGCTCGCGACGGCGATGATCCGGGCGGCCGGCCCGGAGGCCCGCTTCCTCGAGCAGCCGGAGACCCGGCGGCTCTTCCGCGGGGAGCAGCTCCTCCCGTCGCCCGTCATCGACCGGGCCTCGCTCCGGGCGTGGGAGGACGAGGGGCGTCCCGACACCCGGGCCCGGGCCCGGGAGCGCGTGGAGGAGCTCCTCGCCGCGTACCGCCGGCCGGCGCTCGATCCGGGGGTCGAGGCGGCGATGACCGACCTCGTCCGGGCGGTGGGCGTACCGCACGGGCTCGCCGCGGACCTCCCGGGGGTCGCCGCCGCCCGCGCCTGAGCGTCGTCGACCGGCCGGGTGCGGGGAGCCGGCTGCTTCGCCAGGTCCCGCCCGCTCCCGGGACGGCCGCCGGTCAG
>JAJZRQ010000003.1:0-70021 GCA_021802585.1 Chloroflexota bacterium | reverse complement strand
TCAGTGGCAGCTGTGCGCCTGTCGTCGGGCTCCGGGATCGTCGCCTGCCGCGGACGGCATCTCGTCATGCACCGCCGTGGGGGGCGACTCGTCAGCGGCCGCTCCGTGGATGTGGCGACCCCCGTCCTGCGGGCCCCCGTGGTCGCCGTGGTCGCCGTGGTCGCCGTGGCCGCCGTGGCCCCCGTGGCCCCCGCCGACGTGCATGAGGATCATCGCCCCGAACAACCCGCCATAGAGAACGGCGGAGAGGGGGACGATCCCCGCGATCACGAGGCCGCCGACGAGGATCACCCCGGCCATCGCGGGCAGCAGCCAGCGCGATCGCCCCCGCGACCTCGGCGTGGCGGCCGGAGGCGCCTCCGGACCGGGAACGTCAGGACGAGCCGTCATGGCGACATGGCCTCCAGCGTGGGTGAAGCGACCGACATGCCACGCGCACGCCGGCGCGCGACGACGAAGATGAGGATGGCGAGCCCCGCGATCCCCAGACCGATCAGCTGGGCGGTCTTCAGGCCGAACGCCACCGGTGCCTCGTCGCGGAGGAAGAAGAGGACGAACCGGATGCCGGCGACGCCGGCCAGGTACGCGGCCGCCGTCACGCCGTCGCCAGCGGCGATGAGTCGCCGACGGGATGCCCAGAGGCCGGCGAACAGGAGGGCGAGCAGGATCGCCTCGTACGCCTGTGTCGGCTGGAGGGGTACGCCCAGGGGCGCCATCGCGGACGGATTCCGGTAGATGACGGCCCATGGCGCATCGGTGGGCAGCCCGTAGGAGTCGCCGCCGAGGAGACAGCCGACATGCCCGATCGCTTGCCCGATCGCTGCCGCGGGAGCCGCCACGTCGAGGGCGGCGAGGAATGGGACCTGCCGCCGCCGGGCGAAGACGGCCAGGGCGACGAGCGCGCCGACGAGGCCGCCGTAGAACGACAGGCCGCCCATCCACACCATGAGGACGTGGGCCGGGTGGTCGGCGAGGGCCGGCAGGTCGTTCTGCAGGACGAACAGCAGTCGCCCCCCGACGAGCGCCGCCAGCCCGACCCAGATCGCCGCGTCGACGACCTCGCCTCGTGCGATCCCCCGCCGAGGGCCCTCGCGCCGCGCCAGCCACACGGCGACCCCCGCGGCCGCCGCCGTGATGAGCCCATACCAGCGGACGCTGATCCCCCCGAGCGTGAATGCGACGGGATCGACGTCGATGACGAACGGCATACGGCTATGCGGGTCGAGGCGCGCGCCGTTCCGCGCGAAGGCCGATGACGACGGAGGCGATGAACGTGATCATGGTCGCCAGCGCGCCCGAGCCGACATCGGCCGCCAGGGCGGCCACGATGGCCGCGAAGGGCAGGGTGCCGATCCAGGCCAGGAGAGCCATGACCAAGGGGCTCCCGAGCGGGCCCGACCGACGACCGAGCCTCCGGCGGCGTGCCGCCGGCTCGACGCGGATGCGCCCACGATACCGGCCCATCCCGCAGGTGAACCGCACTTCTCCCTGGAGCAGTCCGGGGAGCTCCACGATCGTCGTTCCGCTCGCCGCCAGCCGGCGATCGATCCGCGGCGACGAGAAGACGACGCGCTCGGAGCACGGATCGGCGTCCTCCCGCCGGAAGGCGATCCGGACGGGCACGCCGGCCGGCACCACGATCTCGGCGGGCCGGTAGCCGTGGTCGACGACGACATCGACCGAGGTGACGTCCGGTGCTCGGCGGGTCCCGGCATGCGGTGGCTGCATGCTGGCAGTCCATGCGACCGACCTGAGCCCCGCCTGAGGGTCGCCTAACCGCCCGCTGAGAAGGCACCGCAGGTGAAGGGCCGCGGTGGGCGGTGGGCGGACCGCGGTGCTGGGACAAGCGTCGTTCCTCGCCCGGGTCACAGCTCGCGCTCATGCCTCTCTCAGAGATCCGGGGCATCCTCCGCCCGCACCCGATGCGCCTCGTCGAGACGGCGAGGCACGGCCGCGTCCGGGCCGAACCCAGCGGCGCCGCGCGGCCCCCCGCAGGAGGAGTCCCATTGCCTCAGCCCACTCGATGTCGTCGCGTCCTGCTCGTCGCGGCAGTCGCCGTCGTGGCCGGGATCACGGCCGTCGCCACGGGTACCACGACGGCCCGCCCGCCCACGGCGCCCACGATCCTCCCGCCCGGAGCGTTCCGCCCGGTGCATCTCTCGCCGATCGTGCGTGACGCCGGCCCGGGTCGCAGGGAACCGGCCGGGGCGACCATCCCTGGAGATGTCCCCTCCCCGCCGGTGGCGCGGAAGCCCGGGACCCCGCCGGCCGCTTCCCCGGTCCCGCCCGCTCCCGCCGCGCCAGCCTCTCCCGCCCCGCCGGCCGCAGCGCGGCCCCCCGGTGGGCCGGTCCACACTGTCCAGGCGGGCGACACCCTGTGGCAGATCGCCTCCTGGCATCGGGCGGACCTCGCCGAGATCCTGCGCTGGAATCCGCGCGTGAACCCCCAACGACTCGTCACGGGCCAGCGGATCCTCGTCCCCGGGGGGTCGAAGATGCCGAAGCCCAGGCCTGCGGTCGCGCCGGCGGCGGTCCGCCCACCGCGGACAGCGCGGATCGCGACCAGGAGCACGCCGTCCCGCCGCGACCACGACATCTGGCCGCTGCCGCTGCGGGGAACGATCACGACCCGGTTCTCTGCTGGCCACCCGGGCATCGATATCGCCGCCCCGGCCGGGACTGCCGTCCGGGCGATCGCGGCGGGGACCGTCCTGTGGGCGGGGTGGAAGAACAACGGCGGCGGCAACGTCGTCGTCCTGCGCCACGCGGACGGCATGGTCACGACGTACAACCACAACCAGCGCGTGCTCGTCCGCCGGGGCGAGCAGGTCTCCGCCGGCCAGCGCATCGCCCTCGTCGGGGCGACCGGGATCGCGACGGGACCGCACCTCGATTTCCGTATCGAGATGGAGAGCCGGCTCGTCGACCCCTTGGCCTTGTACTGACTCCCGACCTGGATCCTCGCACTCCCGGTTCTCAGGATTCGCTCAGGCACGGCTCACTCGTGGCTCACACCAGACGGGCAACGTGCTGTCCGGTCGCTGGGAGATCACCGTCCATGAAGCTCACGGTGGGGTTCATTGCCGTCGCGCTCCTGTTCGTCATCCTGGCCGCGGTCGTCGCGATGTCCCTCGTGCTGAAGGTCACGGCTCCGCCGCCGCCGGCCGCCTCCGTGGCGATCGCCCTCGAGGACCTGCGATTCACGCCGAATCGCATCGACGCGAGGGTTGGCGTGCCGGTGACCCTCCTCCTCACGAACCGTGGCCTGGAGCGGCACGACCTCAGCTTCCCGGCGCGCCACATGCCGGGGCTCCGGGGCGTCGAGGCGATCCTCGAGCCAGGCGAGACGCGGACCGTGACGCTGACGTTCGACCGGCCCGGGACGCACGCGTTCATCTGCACGCTGCCCGGCCACGCGGCGTCCGGCATGACCGGCGCGGCGTACGTCATCCCATGACGACTGCCGGCCGGATGCGGGCGGACCGGTTGCTCGCGACGCACGCGCTGCGGGCATCCGGCCAGCTCCAGGCGGTGGCCCGGATGATCGAATCGGGAGGGTCGTTCGCCCCGATCTCCCAGCAGCTCCTCGCGGTCCGCGGCTCCGTCGACTCCCTGCTCCACCGCCTCATCGACCTCGAGCTCGACGAGCGCCTGGCGGAGTCCGAGGGTCGCGCCGACGTCGACCTCCTCCTCCGGACCGCCTTCGGGCGGTCGATCAGGCATGGCCCGCCCGACCACCTGGCGGTCGTTCGCAACCAGACCATTGCGGCGCCAGGCGCCATATCACGAAAGGATCGAGGGCTCCCATGACCCGACGCGAATCGACGAGCAGGCTCCCCACGCACCGGCCGGGACCAGGGGCCTCGACCGGTGGGGCGGGCCGCAGACGCCACCAGCGGCCGGACCGCCGCCTGCGCCTGGCCCTCTTCTCGGGGATCGCCCTCGTCGTCGGCGCGCTCGCCGTCTCGCTCGTCGTCAGCCGGCTCCAGCCACCCGGGGCGACCGACGCGACGGCCCTCCAGGTCCACACGTCGATGGGAGGGTTCGAGCCTGCGGCGCTCGCCGTCAAGGCCGGCCAGGAAGTCCGGATCGAGCTCGCGAACATGGACACGCAGTTCCACGCCGACGGGGGCGGGTGGCACGAATTCGCCGTGGATGAGCTGGGCGTCGACTGGAAGGTCGGCCCCGAAGAGAGCAGGGTCTTCACCCTGACCGCGCCGGCGGCGGGCACGTACACGTGGTACTGCGGGATCTGCTGCGGCGGGCGTGACAACCCGTCGATGCGCGGGACCCTCACCGTGACCGCCTGATGCAGGCTCCGAGCGGCCGGGTCGCGCATCCCCGACTGTTCCTCGTCGTCGCCGGGGTCGTCGCGGCGGCCGCGGTCGCCGCGGTCGCCGGCGCCGCGCCGGCGATGGGCGACCATCGGACGCTGGTCGACCTCAGCGCTCCGGCGATCGTCGCGGCCGGGATCCTCGACGGCTTCAACCCCTGCGCGTTCGGCGTCCTCATCCTCTTCGCGACGTTCGCCCTCGGGCTCGCCGCGCGCGAGTCCGTGCGGTCGTCGGCCACTCCCGACCTCGCCGGCGCGAGGGCCGCCAGCCGGACCGTGCTCGGCCTTGGGATCTTCTTCGTCCTCGGCGTGCTCGTGACGTACTTCGTGCTCGGCCTCGGTCTCCTGACGACCGTGGCGTCGCTCGCCGACTTCGGGAGCAATCACCTGCCGAGCCGGATCGCCGCGCTCATCGCCGTGGGGATGGGGATCTGGATGATTCGCGACGTCCTCCTGCCGGACGCCTCCTGGCAGCTCGAGGCCCCTCACGCCCTCCACGGCCGCATGCGCGCGTGGGCGCGGACGAGCTCGCCGCTCGCCCTGTTCGGCGGCGGCGTGCTCATCGGGCTCTGCACGGTGCCCTGCAGCGGCGCGGTCTACCTGGGGGTCGTCGCCCTCCTTGGCACGAGCGGGACCGTCGCCGCCGGGCTGGGTGGCCTCGCCCTCTACAACCTCGCCTACATCACGCCCCTCGTGGCGCTGCTCCTCCTCGCCAGCCGGCCCGGTCTCATCCGCGTCCTGAACCGGTGGCACCTGCGATACGCGGGCGGGACGAAGCTCGTCCTCGCGGTCGTCGTCCTCGTCCTCGGGTTCGCGATCCTCGTCACGGTATAGGCCGCCGCGCACGACCTCGCCCTCCCGCCCTGCGGACCACGTCGCCCCCGGCTCGCGAGCCGCGCCCTCGCTACTCGCGGTGCGTCCCGTCCTCCTCGTCGATGGCCGCGCGGGTGCCCAGCAGGGCCGGGCCGCGCCTGGCGAGGATCGCCCAGACGCGGAGCTGCGATGCGAGGTCGGCCGTCTCGATGACGCGCCGGCCGTCGCGCGTCAGGGCGAACCCGTGGCGGGCGAGTTCGGGGAGGGCGGTCACGGCGGGCCACGACGGCCCAATGAGCGTGAGGTCGCGGAGCGGGACCATCACCTCGTCGCACCTTCGGTTCGCGCCTGACTCGCACGCCACGACGAGCTGCCGCGGGCCGACGATCCCCACGAGACCTCCGCCGGCGGAGACGATCGAGATGCTCTGGGGGCCGGTCGCTGCCGCTGGGGTGACGTCGAGGACCCGCTCGTCCGGGTGCGCGGAGCGGGCGATCGGCCTGGCGAGGTGATCGACGTGCCGTGGGGCGAGAAACCGGGCGATCGCGTCCTCCGCTGTCACGATCGAGCTCCGGGTCCACGTCAGGTAGGCGAGGCCGACGCCGGTGACGATGAGGACCGGCGTGGCGGCCAGGGCGGCCACGGCCGCGAGCGCGAGGAGCAGCGGGGCGCCGACGATCCGGGCGAAGCGCGCAGCCCGCTCGATCCGCTCGCCGGGCGTGGCTCCGGCTGCCTCGACGAGTGCGAGGGCCAGGGCCCACCCGGGGAGGCCGGGTGTCGGGGCGCCGCTCGCGACGAGAAGCGCGACGTTCGCCGCCGTCGCCGCGACGGCCGCCGCGTGGAGGGGAGAGGTCGGGACAGCGCTCTCGACGACGCGGAAGGCCGCGAGTGCGGCGCCGGCGCAGACGACCGCGCCGACACCCAGCGATGCGATCCGCCAGCGTGGCCGGATTCGCGGATCGGCCGGGGCGCCGTCCCAGCGCCCGAGCAGGACGACCGGTTCGTGGCTGCCGGCGGCACGGAGCACGACGCCACGGGCGATGCGCGAGAGGAGCAGGCTGGAGCTCGCAGCGACCGACCCGGTCGCGATCGCCACGAGGAAGGCGGCGCCCGCTGCTGCCGCCTGATGCGAGGCGGCGTACGCGGCGAGCAGGAGCCCGGCAGCGGCGGCGGGCCCGTGCCAGCCGGGCCCGACCGCGAACCATCGCCGCAACGTCGACAGAGAATGGGACCGGCCAGGCGTCATCGCCCGCGGGCGGCGCCCCGCTGCCGGGCCTGGCCGCTCGTCCTGCAGGCCGCCGTGCTAGTCGGCCACCAGCCCCAGCCGCTCACCACGGACGAGCAGGAGGCCGCCGGCGGTCGCCAGGCCCGCGATGAGCACTGCGAAGATCGCCAGCTCGGCGGGTGTCCGCTGCCGCGGCGTCACCGTCTCCTGCGTCCCGCCCCCAGCCGCGGGAACAGCGCCGGCGCTTCCCGCCGTGAGGTCCAGCGGGACGGTCAGTGTCTCGTCGCCGATCGCTCGCAGCTCGTACGTACCGGCCGGGAGATGACCGGGGATCGAGAGCTCCTTCGAGAACATTCCTTCCGCATCGGTCGTGACGGTCCCGAACTCGACGACGAGGTTCTGTCCGGCGAGGACGAGGACGCGCTCATTGTCCGGCTCGAGGCCGCTGCCCGCGAGGACGACGGTGCCCCCGGCGTCGACGGTCGTGGGCTCGACCTGGAGGCTCTCACCTCCGGCGCCTCCGTGGGCGAGCGCCGGTCCTGCGCCGACGAGGGCGAGGCCGAGAAGGGCGACGCTTGCCGATGCCGCGAGGGTCAACTGCCTACGCATCGCGGGTCCCATCCTTCCTCGAGTGGGCCGCGAGCAGCGGCACCATGAAGCCCGCCGTCCCCGCGACGAGGACGGCGATGCCTGCGGCCACGATGACCCAGCCGGCCCACGACCGGCCGGTGATCGCATCGCCGAGGCCGATCTCGACGGCGGCCAGGCCCACGACCAGCAGGGCAAGTCGGACGAACGTCTGCCTCACCGCACGGCCCCTCCGATGTGGGTCTGGGGCACCGTCACCGCCGCGTACGCGACGAGCAGCACGGCGGCGATGGCGACCGTGGCGCCCGCGGCGATGAACAGGCGCCGCCGCGACGGCGCGCGGTAGCGGCTTCGGTCGAGGAACGGCACGGCGGCCAGTGCCGCGAAGAGGACTCCCGGAACCACGAGGAGGGCGGGCAAGCCGAACCAGTCCTCGAACGGATAGAACGGGAGGAACATCCAGGGCGGCTTCGTCGTCTCCGTGCCCGGGATCGGACGGTCGCCGAGTGGCGCCGGCGACACGATGGAGAGCACGGCTGCCGCGGCGAGGAGCAGGAGCCCCAACCCGGTCATCCGGACAAGGTGGGCGGCGAACGTGGACCCGCGGCGGGACGGCTCCGGCGCCCCGTTCACGGCGGCGTCGTGATCGGCCGGGCGCGACGAGATCCCATGTCGCTTCACGAGCAGGAAGTGCGCGATGAGCAGCAGCATCCCGATCGCCGGCAGGATGACGACGTGGGCCATGTAGAGCCGCCCGAGGATCGGCAGGCTGGCCGTGAAGTCGGAGGCGAACCAGAAGCCGATCGCCCCGAGGAGACCGCCCATCTCGGTGTTGTGGCCAAGGGCCTCGTAGCCCTCCTGGTCCCACTTGAGGACCGTGCCCGTGAAGATGAGGCCGAGCGTCACGGCGAGGAGGCCGAGGCCGATCAGCCAGTTCGCCTCGCGGGGACGCTTGTACGCGCCCGTCACGAACACCCGGCCCAGGTGCAGCAGGACGGTGGCCATGACGATGTTGGCCACCCAGAAGTGGATCCCCCGGACCACGTCGCCGAGCGGGGCCACGTTCATGATGTAGACGACGCTCTCGCGCGCGGTCCCCGGGGTGGGGTGGTAGAACTGGGCGAGCCAGACACCCGTCAGGGCCAGGACCGCGAATCCGAAGGCGGTGATCCCCCCGAGGATGTACCCGATCCCGTTCGCGTGGGCCGGCACCGGGTAGGCGAGGCCGCTGAGACCGAGCCGTTCGTCGATCGCCGCCCAGATGCCTCTTCGCCCCGTCTCGACCGCGGGCGCTGCGGCTGCCATCCCAGCCTCCTTCTCATCGTCTCGTTCCGTGCGCGGCCCCGGACGCCGACCTGTGCCACCGTGCAGTTCAGGCCCCGCGCCTGAGAGCCACGTGAATGTCGTCTGTGCGAATCCTGAGGATCCGGGGCCGGAGCCGGACGGTGGAGGTGCTTACGCCGGGCTGGCACCCTCGGCGGACGGCAGGTGAGGCAGCGGGCGGCCCGGGGTGGCGGGCCGCCCGCGTGCGCCGGCCCGTCGCCCACCCCCGGTCGGGGAGCGGACCGGGCGGCGCGGCCGGGTCGCCGGGCGAAGCGACCGACGCGTCACGCGGACGGGATGCGCGGGTTCTCACCGGCCGAGCCTTCGCCGGCCTGCTCCACCCTGGCTCAGCGGGCGGTTGCGAGGCTCGCGCCCGGGCCTGAGACTATGGTGAGCGCTCGGTATCAAGACGGATGGCCGGCATCATCAGGACGACGGGCGCGGCGATTCTCATCTGGCTCTCACGAGCGCTTCGGTCGCCCGCTGCAGCGTGGGACGAAACCGGTACCGGGTGGCCGCGCCGGACGGGCCGGCGCGCTCGGGTCGCTCCATCGCCGGCGAGCCCCGGGTGGCCGGACAGGGGAGGAACCTGTGACGACTGGCATCTTCGAAGCCGCAGGGCTGCTGCGCGCGAGCACGGGAGCCTCGCTCGAGGGGTACCTGCGCCGCCAGGCCGGCGTCACCGACGCCGAGGTCAACCCCGTCTCGCAGACCGTGACCGTCCGCTACGACGAGACGAGGCTCGACCCGGAGCGGATCCGTGGCCTCATCGAGAGCTTCGGCTGCACATGCGGCGGCGAGGTGGCGCCAGGTCACGTGATGTCGGGCGGCCGCCCGGCCACGCTTGGCGGCGTCGCGGTCGCCCCGGCGGAGCACGCCGGCCACGCCATGCCGTCCGTCGCCCCGGCACCCACCCCGGCGGAGCACGCCGGCCACGCCATGCCGTCCGTCGCCCCGGCACCCACCCCGGCGGAGCACGCCGGCCACGCCATGCCGCGCGCCGCGGCCGCCCCCGCCGCGGTCGGCGAGATGGCCCAGATGGCCCACGCGATGGGCCACGGCGCCGGCATGAGCATGGACGCGATGGTCCGCGACATGCGGAACCGCTTCCTCGTCGCCCTCGTCCTCGCCATCCCCGTCTTCCTGTACTCCCCGCTCGCCACGGAGGTGTTCGGCCTCCGCCTCGCGACGCCATTCGGGCTCGACCCGAACCTCCTCCTGTTCATCCTGGCGACGCCCGCGGTGCTGTGGAGCGGCCAGATCTTCTTCGTCGGGGCGTGGCGCGCCCTGCGGAACCGGACCCTGGACATGAGTGTCCTCGTCGCCCTCTCCGTGGGCTCGGGGTACCTCTTCAGCGTCGCGGCCACGTTCATCTTCCGGGGTGAGGTCTTCTACGAGGCCTCCGTCGTCCTCCTCGCCTTCGTTCTCTTCGGTCACTGGCTCGAGATGCGGGCCCGCGCCGGCGCATCCGACGCCATCCGCGCCCTTCTCGACCTCGCGCCGCCGAAGGCGACGGTCATCCGCGCCGGCGAACCCCTGGAGATCCCCACATCCGATGTCGTCATCGGGGATGTCGTCCTCATCCGCCCCGGCGACAAGATCCCGGTCGACGGCGTCGTGGTCGACGGGAGCTCCGCCGTCGACGAGTCGATGATCACCGGCGAGAGCGTCCCGCTCGAGAAGGCGGTCGGCTCGGCGGTCATCGGCGCGACGATCAACAAGACCGGTACGTTCCGGTTCCGCGCCACGAAGGTCGGCGCCGACACCGCGCTCGCCCAGATCGTCCGCCTCGTCCAGCTCGCCCAGAACTCGAAGGCGCCGGCCCAGCGGCTTGCCGACCGCGCGGCCCAGTGGCTCGTGGCCGCCGCTGTCGTGTTCGGCCTGCTCACGTTCGCCGGCTGGTACTGGATCGGTGGCGCGACCTTCGTCTTCGCGCTGACGCTGGCGATCACCGTCGTCATCATCGCCTGCCCGGATGCCCTCGGCCTCGCCACGCCGACGGCGATCATGGTCGGCACCGGCCTCGGCGCGCTCAACGGGATCCTCTTCAAGAACGCGACCGCCCTGGAGCAGGCGTCGAAGGTCGGAGTGGTCATCTTCGACAAGACCGGCACCCTCACGGTCGGCCAGCCACGCGTCGTGGACCTCGTCGGCACCGGCAATCCGGTGAGCAAGGACGAGCTGCTGCGGCTGGCCGCCTCGGCCGAGGGCTCGAGCGAGCACCCGCTCGCGGCCGCCGTCGTCGACGCCGCGAAGGAGCGCGGGCTCGCCCTCGTCGATGCCACCGGCTTCAACGCCGTCCCCGGCCACGGGCTCGAGGCGACGGTCGACGGGCGGACCGTCCTCGTCGGGAACGCAAAGCTCATGGGCGACCGCGGCATCGCGTTCGACGGCCTGAGCGCTCGGGCCGAGGAGCTCGAGGGGGCCGGCCGCACGGTCATCCGGATCGCCGTCGACGGCGAGCCGGGCGGCCTGATCGCGATCGCGGACGCCGTCCGCCCAACAGCGAGAGAGACGATCGAGCGGCTCCACAACCTGGGTGTGAGGGTCGCGATGCTCACCGGCGACAACCGGGCGACCGCGGATCGGATTGCGGCCGAGCTGGGCCTCGACACCGTCTTCGCCGAGGTCCTGCCCGGCCAGAAGGCCGACAAGGTGAAAGAGCTCCAGGGCACCGGCACGCTCGTCGCCATGGTCGGGGACGGCATCAACGATGCCCCGGCGCTCGCCCAGGCGGACGTGGGGATCGCAATCGGCGCCGGGACGGACGTGGCGGTGGAAACCGCCGACGTCGTCCTCATGAAGAGCGACCCGGTGGACGTCCTCGGCGCGATCGCCCTCAGCCGGGCCACCGTCCGCAAGATGCGCCAGAACCTGGTCTGGGCGGTCGGGTACAACACGGTCGCCTTCCCCATAGCGGCCGGGATCCTCTACCCGTCGCTCGGCCTCCTCCTCCGGCCGGAGATCGCGGCGATCAGCATGGCCGGCAGCTCGTTCCTCGTCGCCGTCAATGCCCTCCTCCTGAAGCGGACGAAGCTCGAGGGGATCCGTCGCTATGGCGCCGCCCGACCCTGACCCCCCGCATTCCGCAGGACCGCCGCCGGGCGGCCATTCGCCTGCCGCCGGTGAGTGCTGGCCGCCGGGCGCGAGCGAGCCGGCCCGCGCCCCGGGCCCGCGAGCGCGCCCGATGACTCCGCACGTCGGCCCCGGCCGCCGGCTCACCGGAGGGACCAGTACCACCCCCAAGTGAGGAGCCACGGCGGCCACGCGGGCCACTGAGCCTCGTGCCCACCCGGACCCGTGCCGCCCGGGCGGGCCGAACGCTCGTTCCCGGGCGGCCGCACCAGCCGACCGGCGCGGATCCCTCGGTCAGCTGCGAGCGGCGGCGAACCGGCGCAGGCGCGCGAGCGCGACGACCAGGACGGCGAGCGCCACGACGAAGCCGGTGATGGCCACCGCGATGAACGACTCGACCCACAGCTGCTCCGGGAAGAGCTGGACGAGCCGTTCGATCCGGGGGTCGAAGACGAAGGAGCCCGGCTGGAAGAAGAGCAGGTGGAAGAAGGTGAACGTGGCGTCGAAGGCGACGATGAGGCCGGCCCCGGCGACGAGACCCACGGCGACAATCGTTCCGGCCCCCGCGGCCATGCCCCGCCAGAACCACGGGCGGCGCCGTCCGACGGCGGCAACGCCCGCGAGGGCGGCGGCGCCCGCGCCGGCGACGAGGAGGAACCGGAGGACGACCACCCGCACGTCGCCCATGTGCGTCCGCTCGCGCTGCGTCAGGACGGGCACGCCGTCGACCGCCATCTCGAACGTTCCCGGGCCGAGGTAGATCTCGCCGATCATCGCGTCGGTGACGCGCCGCACCTCGCTCATCGGGTACCCGGTGATCCGGTCGACGCTCGCACGGCGCTGGGCGACGTCGACCCACGCCGGGTTGAAGAACAGGAGCACGACGGCCCCGGCGATCGTGAGCATGGTTGCGACGGCGACGATGCCGCCGCCCGCGGCTCCCGCGGCCCCCGCCAACGTCAGCCGGCGCGTCGCCACGAGAACCGCCGGGTCTCGGCGCGCAGACGCAGCAGCCCCTGCCGGGCCACGCCGTACAGGACCATCGAGGCCACGAAGACCATCCCGTCCGCGCCCGGCACCGGGTTCATGATCGCGACACCGGTGACGATGGCCAGGACCAGGCCGACTCCCGATTCGAGGAGCTGGGTCGGGATCCGCCTCGCTCCCACCCGCCGATCCGAGGACCACACGCTCCAGCGCGACGCTGTGCACCGTCCCGCGCAGCAGCCCGTCACGAAACAGCCCACCCGACCGATCGCGACGGCGAGGAAGATCCCGGGCGCCGCCGCGTCGAGGTAGGCGCCGGTCGGAACGCCCATCCCGAGCGACGTGACGACGGCGACGAGGGGAGCGAGCACGATGAACCCGTCCACGGACCAGCCCTGGCCGATCGCCTGGCGCCAGGGTTGACCCTTGATCGCCATGTACCACAGCTTGGCGCCGATGAGGCCGCCCGAGAGCGCGACGATGCTCGCGACGACGCCGCTGGCGACCGGCAGGCCACGCCCCCCGAGGATGACCGCCTGCGTGACGATGGCCAGGATGATGCCAACGACGGCGAGGGCGGTGAACGCGCCGGGCAGGACCCCGGGGGAGCGCGCGAGGGGCGCCAGGAGCGCCCAGCGCGTGGCCACGGGCCCGGACGATCCATCCGTGAGACGCCAGTGGCGCCACGACCACGCGGCCGAGGTCACGGCGGATTCCCGGCGGCCCCGTTCGGCACCGAGCTGCCCGCCGCTCCGCCGTGCGGGCGCTGCGAGCTCCGCGTTGACGATCCACTCGCCTTTGGCGATCCCATAGACCCAGCTCGTGAGCGAGACGCGGCCGGTGCCGGGGACGACGCCCTGGACACTCTCCTCGTGGACGAAGGTCTGCCCCCGGACCGGGGCGCCGTCCGCGCCGACGCGGCGGCCGTGGAGCCGGATCGTGGCGGTGTATGGCTCGCCCTCGTCTCCCGAGTCGAACCAGTGGCTTACGACGAGTGCCTGGGGCTCGGCCGCCTCGACGGCGGACGCCCCGGGGGAGGAGACCTGCCCCCAGGCTGGGCGCGCTGCCACCGTCGCCCCCTGGGCGCGCTGTCGCGCGGCTGGGTTCCCGGCGCCGCGACGCGAGCCCGATGTCCTGTGCCGTCCCACCCGTTGCTGGCCCTCCTTCCTTCGCCCGCGCCGCGTGACCGCGCCGAACGCGTGCGTCGTGCCGCGCGCGATGGCTCCAGAGGGACGCGGAACCAGTACGACACTACCGTAGCAGATCGCTTCCCGAGGGTCGGGCGGGCGTCGTCGTCCGCCCGACCCTGACCGCGAGCCCTCCGCCGGACGAACGTCCGAGCCTGTCTCGGGTCAGTGCTCGTGCACGAAAGCGCCGGAGCCGTCCTCGGTCCAGCGCGCCGGCTCGTCGCGGAAGATGTCCGCGCAGGAGGGATCGCAGAAGAAGTAGATCCGGCCGTCGACCTCCACCTTCGCGGCGTCGAACGGATCGACCGCCATCCCACAGACGGGGTCGGTGATCGCTGGGATGGTCTCGGTCATGTCCACGTTCCTTTCTGGGTCCTTCTCGGAGGCGGCCGACATGCCGCGCCCGGTCATCAGCGCAGGACCGGCCTGTCGCGCCTCGAATGACGCGCGGAGCCGGGCCGGACGTCGGCTCACGAGGGCACGGGGCGCCCCGCTCGATACCCGGCCGCGGTGACGGCCGCAGCGAGTGCGTCCCCATCGACCTGGCCCGGGTCGTAGGCCACGTACGCGGTGTCCGTTGCCGTGTTGACATACGCCGCGAACACGCCCGCGACCGCGGAGAGCGCCCGTTCGAGCGCGACGGCGTCGCTGCTGCACGCGATCCCGCCGACTGGCACGCGGATGTGCCGTCGGAGCGGGCGGTGAGCCTCGGCGTCCGTCGACGCCATCACTGGGCGAGCTCCCGGCGCAGGTGCCAGACCTCGGCGGGGATCACCATGCGGTCCTGGAGCTGCCGGAACAGGTCCACCAGGTAGGCGACGCGCTCGTCCGCGTTCCGATACGCCTCCGTCTCGGGCGCCGCGACCCGGCGCCGCGCCACGGCCTCGTGCATCTCGGCGGCGAGGATCGCGAGCGCATCGCGGAGGACTCCCGTCGCCCGACCGTCGAGGCGCCAGGGGGAGCGACCTCCAGCGTCCGCGCGGCCGAGGTTCGAGGGCGGGGTCGGCATGGCGTCTGGCATCGACATGGCTGGATTCCACCGCGCCCACCTGAGAGCGCGATGAGCCGTCCCTGCGTCGCCGCTGAGAAGGAGCCGCGTTCCCCAGCTCAGCTTGAAGGGCACCGTGCCGGTTGGCGTGCCAGGTGGCCGAGGAGGTCGCTCCGGGTGATGATCCCGGCCACCGTGCCGCCCGCGACCGCGAGCACGGCCGGCGCGGTGCCCGCGAGTGCGGCGTACGCGACGTCGATCGGGGCGGCCGTGTCGACGACCGGGAGCGGACGGTCCATCACCTCGCCGATCGTCCGTGCCACGATCGCCGGCTCGCGGCGTGCCCGGTCCAGCAGGCTCGCCTCGCAGATCGAGCCCACGAAGCCGGGCAGGGACAGCCCGACCGGCTCCTCCGACACGGGCGCCTGGCTGATCCCGTGCGCCTCGAGGATCGCGATCGCGTCAGCCACGACGTCCGCGGTCCGCGCCACGACGAGCGGCGCGGCGCCGTCGCGCGTCCGTCGCTCCTCCAGCAGGTCGGCCACCCGGGCCGCCGGCGCCGGGTCGAGCAGGAGACCGCGCTCGGCCATCCATTCGTCGTTGTAGAGCTTGGACAGGTACGAGCGACCGCCGTCGGGCAGGATCACGACGACGACGGCGTCCGAACGACCTTCGGCGGTGAGCTCCGTCGCGACGCGGAGCGCGGCGACCATGGCCGTTCCGCTCGACTCGCCGGCGAGGATCGCCTCCTCGCGCGTGATCCGGCGGGCCATCGCGAACGCCTCGCGGTCGGACACGCGGACCCAGCGGTCGATCACGTCGGGGTCGAACGTGTCGGGCAGGAAGTCCTCCCCGATCCCCTCGGTGAGGTACGGCCGGGCCGTGTCTCCCGAGAAGATGCTCCCCTCGGGGTCGGCACCGACGACGACGAGGTCGGGCAGATGACGGCGCAGGAAGTGGCTCGCGCCGGAGATGGTCCCGCCGGTTCCGGCGCTCGCAACGAGGTGAGTGACGTGGCCCGCCGTCTGCTCGAGGATCTCGGGCCCGGTGGTCGCCTCGTGGGCGGCGGGGTTCGCCGGGTTCCAGTACTGGCCGGGTGAGAAGGCCCCTGGGATGTCGCGGGCCAGCCGGCGCGCCACGGAGTAGTACGACTCCGGTGACTCGGGCGGCACGTCGGTCGGGCACACGATGACGTCGGCGCCGTACGCGCGCAGGAGCGCCTGCTTCTCGAGGGACTGCTTGTCCGCCATCACGAAGACGCAGCGGTAGCCGCGGAGGGCCGCGGCGATCGCGAGGCCGTGGCCGGTGTTGCCGCTCGTCGGCTCGACGATCGTGCCGCCCGGTCGGAGGAGGCCGGCCTCCTCCGCGGCCCGGATCATGGGGAGGCCGATGCGGTCCTTGACCGAGCCGCCGGGGTTCAGCATCTCGAGCTTCGCGAGGACGAGCGGTTGGCGGTCGGCGGGACCGAGGTCGCGCATGAGACGGCCGATCCGCACCAGGGGTGTCCGCCCCACGAGATCGAGGATCGAGTCCGCGTAGGTGAGGCCGCGCGCGCGCCCCGCGGGAGCGGCCTGGTGCGGGAACGAGGCGGGAGAGGGAGCGATGGTCACGAGGATGTCCTCCGCGTCCTGGCGCGACCGCGTGGACCCCGGTGAGACCCGGGTCCTGCGCGATCGCGGCGCCTGTGGAGCGCAGACGCTCGGGCCCGACCGGGCGCATCCGATGCGGCCGTGCGGGCAGATCCGAGGATTCGGAGCGTGCCCCGCCCGCGGTCAGGCGGGCCGGGGCCTCGGACAGGTGCAGGAGGCAGCGACGGCTGCAAGCGGTCGGACCGTGACCCGTCGCGGCGCGGCGCGCCCGACCGTCGGGCACGCCAGAGGACGCGGGGCGTCGCCGGCGCGCACAGGATCAGCCCCCGCTCTCGAATGTCGCCCCGTCGACGATCGCGCACGCGCGTCGCGCAGCCGCGAGCTGGCGGGCGATGGCGACGATCCCGAGCGCGTTCATGCCGATCCCGGCGAGGAGGAGCGGCGTCTTCCAGGCGTCGAGGAAGACCGCGGCGGCCGAGAGCCCCAACAGCGGCAGGAGGTCGACAAGGTGATGCGCGCAGCAGGCGAGCATGGCGGCCGCGGACGTCCCCGTTCCAGCGGCCGTGACCGCGACGGCCGCCCGATGACGCCGGTCGACGGAACGGAGCTCGGTGAACAGGGCGACCTGCGTGCCGAAGCCGAGGGTGACGAGGATCACGAACGGGGCGTCGGTGGCCAGCTGCTCGACGGCGTGGCCGGATCCCTGGGCGAGGGTGATGATGAGGAGGTAGGTGCCGAGGAGGCCCGCCGACGCGATGACGCCGATGGCGACGGACCGACCGGCGAGGCCGGCCGGTCGTAGCCGGGGTCGAACGATCGCGGTCACGGGACGGGCGTCCAGCGGAGCACACGCTGGGGCGTGTCGCCGAGGCCGACGAGGACGAGCTCGAACCAGCGAGCTCCGGCGAAGAAGCCTGCGGCATCGCCGGCGAATGTCAGCGTACCCTCACGGTGGTGACCTCCCTTCGGGGCCTGCCACGGCTCCGCGTCGAGGACATCCCCCCGGTCGTTCCGGAGCGTGGCGTCGGCAAGGTCGAGCGCATCGAGATCGACCGAGTGCGTGTCGAGGGCGAGGTCGAAGACGGCACCCGTGCTCGCGCCGCGCCATGCCGCCTCGATCGTGACCGCCCCGGCATCGTCGCGCTGGGTCGTGGCCGCCGCCGAGGGGGCCGGCGAGGTGAGGTTCGAGGTGGGAGGCGGAGCCGCGGGAGCGGCGCCGGCGCAGCCTCCGACGACGACGGCCAGCGCCAGCGGGAGGACACCGCGGAGAACGGCCTTCATGGGCGACGACATTCGGGGCTCCGGCTGAGACGCTGCTGAGCGACGCGTGAGAACAGCCGACGACCCCGGCCCGGGACCCGGGCCGGGGTCGTCGCGTGTGGTCAGCGGCCCGGGGTCCCGCCGCGGACCGAATTCATGAGCGTCCGGCTGCATGCCCCGGCCTGCTGCATCGCGGCGTGCGCGGTCGCCATTCCCTTGGTGTCCATGGCCTGGCCGTTCATCATCCCGCCGGCCTGGCCGTTCATCATCCCGCCGGCCTGGCCGTTCATCATCCCGCCGGCCTGGCCGTTCATCATCCCGCCGGGATCTCCGGCGGGAGCCGGCGGCGTGGCCGTGGGCGTGGCCGTGGGGCCCTGGGCGAGGACGAGGCCCGTGCTGCCGAGCAGCAGGGAGCCGCCGAGGATCATGCCGGCAAGGAGCCGGGTGCGCTTCGAGGTCATGGTGGGTCCTTTCTCCTGTCGCCGGCCCGAGGGAGCGGGCCGGGCCTAGACGCCGAGCAGGCGACGCGCCTGCTGGTATTCCGCTTCCGTGATCTCGCCGCGGGCGAACCGGAGCCGGAGTGCCTCGGCGGCGTCGTTCACTGCAGAACGATCGCGGCTCGAGCCCGCGGACGCGATCGCCCAGACGATCGCCACGAGCGCGATCACGCCGATGATCATCCACAGCCATCCGCCGAGGCCCATGCCCCAGCCCCATCCAGCCATCATCGCGAGGTACCTCCGGTGGTTGTCGCAGCAAGTTGACGGGGTTCACGGTAGGAGGCGGGCGTGAAGGCCCCGGGACTGGCTGGCTCAAGTTCACGTCAAGGGACGCGCGCCAGGTGGCGGGTCCGCGGCCACGAGAAGACCGGCTGTGGCTCGGTCAACCCGGCGCTGGGTCGAAGGAGGGCGTCAGGTCGTTGTCGACCTCGCCCCGGTTGTAGCGGGCGATGTCAGCCGCACCTGGGCCCCTGCCGGACGCCGTGCTCCAGCGGACGGGGGAGACGTCGACGATCCGCACGAGGGCGACCCCGCCGCCCTGGCGCAGAAGATCGCGTGCCCACTCGGCGAAGGAGCCGTACGGGATCGAGACGGCAAAGCCGCCCCACGTGCGGACCGCCGGGGTCGGCGATGCCGGAGCGGTGGTGGTGGCCGGTGCTGGCGCGGCCGGGGCACCCGGGGCCCCTCGGTCGGCACCCGAAGAGCCACAGGCGGCGAGCACGAGCACGAGCGTGAGGCTGCCGGCGAGGGCGAGCGACGTGCGGTTCATGAGCCGGCTCCCAGCGGGCACGGCGGGGTCGTGCAGGGATCGCGTCCGTAGAGGAGGTTGAGGCGCCCGGTGTCCGCCCAACGGAGGGTGCGCATCTGCCAGTCCGTGCTCGGATAGCTGACCGGCGCTGCCTGGACGACGGCGTCCGAGTAGGCCGGGTTCACGTGGTGGCCGAGGATGTTCACGTGCCCCATCTCGTTGAGGGTCACGGTCTGGACGTCGTAGGCACCGGTGTCCGAGCCGCAGGTCCGCCCGCCGGACCCGTTCGTCCAGCAGCGGTTGCTGGCCAGCCACACCCACCAGGTCGTGAATGGGTTTACAGCGTCGTCGTGGCGCAGCCCACCCAGCCAGTCTTGCCAGCGCAAGAGGTCTGACCACTCACGTATTCGACGGTGACGTTCGCGCTCGAGCCCGTGGCGTGCTCGAAGTCCGGGCTGCGGTAGGGCGAGTGGCTGATCGTGTTCACCGCGTTCGTCGCCGCCGTCCGCATCCAGCTCGTCGTCGCAAACGACCCGAAGCGCCAGGTGCCCGTGGTGCCCGCCGGCCACGCCCAGCCGAGGAGGGCGGGATCGTATCGGCAGCCGCGGCGGGACCGGGGGACACAACCGCCAGCAGGAGCGCGACCGTCCCTCCCAAGAACCGTCGATTGGTTGTTCCGCGCTCCCTCGCCCCTCCCTCGCTCGTGCACGATCTGCGGGATACTACATCCCCGTCGTACGAGAGGCCGTCATCATGACGCCCTGGCCGGGGCATGTCGACATGTGATCGACTGCACTGCCGTACGTCCGCCAGGATCCTGTCCGGGCTCGTTCAGGGTGGCGTGACGGCCGGTCGGGCGCCGGGCCGGGGCAGGAAGCGTGCCGTGCGGGCGGCACAGGCATCCCACTCCGCGCCGAAGCGGCCCCGGCGCGGCCCGCGGTCACCGCTCCCGGTCGGCAGCCTGCCTGTCCCCGGCAGGACCCTCGATCACGGCCTCGGCCGTCGGGCCCCCAAGGTACTCTGCCCGGCAGCCCCGCGAGCAGAAGTACCAGGTCTCGCCGTCTCGCGCGGCGCTCACCGCCCGCTCGCGCTCGATCGCCATGCCGCACACGGGATCGGTCGCCATCGTGACGATGTCCCGGAGGGCGCCGTCCTCGAGCCACAGGACCCGGTCCGCGATGTCGCGGATCCGCTCGTCGTGGCTGACGATGACGACACTGCGACCCTCCTGCTTCGCCACCGCCCGGAGGAGCCGCATGATCTCGTGGCCGATCTTCGAGTCGAGATTGGCCGTCGGCTCGTCGGCGAGGATGAGGGGCGGGTCGTTGACCAGGGCCCGCGCGATCGCCACGCGCTGCTTCTCGCCACCGGACAACTTCTCGGGCAGGAAGTCGAGACGCTCGCCGAGCCCGAGGTCGGACAGGAGTGCCTGGGCCCGGCCGCGAGCGGCGCGCCCCTTCACGCCGGCGAGCTCCGCCACCACCGAGACGTTCTCGAGGGTCGTCAGCGCCGACAGGAGGTTGAAGTCCTGGAAGATGAACCCGATCTGGCGCAGCCGGATGTCCGGCAGGCGATCCTCGGACATCATGGAGATGGGCATGCCGTCGAGGTGGATCGAGCCGCTCGTCGGCCTGAGCAGCGCGCCCATCATCGACAGGAGGGTTGTCTTGCCGGATCCGGACGGGCCCATGATGAGGACGATCTCGCCGGGTTCGATCGCGAGGCTGACGTCGCGGACGGCGAGGACACCGGTCTCGCCGTCCCCGAACCGCTTGCTGATGTCGCGAACATCGAGGGTGAGTTCGGTCATGCCGGGGCTCCCCTCCGGAAGACGATCGCCGGGTCGACACCGCCGATCTGGCGGATCGGCAGGATCGCTGCCAGGCCGGCGATGACCGCCGCGAACACGGCGACCTTCTCCACCGACGAGGCGGTGATGGCAAGCTGGAGGTCGAGGTCCGTCCAGCCGACGAGGATGGAGAGCGACGCCGTGAACCCAAGACCGACCGCGAGGCCGGCGGCGACGCTGATCGCCGCCTGGGCGAGGACCACGCGGTAGAGCACGCGGTTGCGGGCACCGAGCGCCTTGAGGACTCCGTAGTCCCGCCGTCGGGCGAGCGTCGCCACGTACACGGTGAGGGCCACGACGGCGAGCGCTACGACGAAGCCGACGATGCTCATGATCGCGATGACATCGGCACTCATGTCGGTCACGATCCGCCGTTCCTGGGCCATGAAGTCGGCACGCGACTGCGCGGTCACGCCCGGGACGCGGCGCTCGATGGCGGCCGCGACGCCATCCGCGGATGCCCCGGGAGCGACCGTGACCAGGGCGAAGCTGATGACCGCCGCGCCCCCCCGCATCGCGCGGAAGTCGCCGAAGGAGACGAAGGCGACCGTGTTGACGAGGCTCGCCGTGCCGGACGACAGGCCGACGATCCGGGCCTGCCCGCCGAGCACCTCGACGGTGCCGCCGAGGGCGACCCCCGCCGTTCGCGCGAAGCCGCGGTCGACGATGATCTCTCCCGGGCCGACCTGCGCCGATCCCTCAGCGATGTCCCACGGGCCGCCCGCCGCAGCGCCCGCAGGCAGCCCGATGACATAGGCCACGGCCCGCTCCTCGCCCGCGGCGATCGTGTCGGTGGCCTCGAGGATCGGCGTGATGGTGGCCACGCCGTCGATGGCTCGGACGGCGTCGACGACCGAGGCTGGCAGGGCCGAGGCGACCATGTGGAGGTTGCGGACACCCGCCTGCGCGACCCACACATCGGCCCCGCTGCGTTCGATGTACGTCGTCAGCTGGTTCGCGACCCCCGCGTAGATCGCGTCGAGCGCGAGCGTCAGCGAGAGCGCCAGGGCGATGCCGCCGACCGACGCGGCGAGACGGACCCGATCCCGGCCGAGGTTCCTGCGCGCCAGGAGCACGCCTGCGCCCATCATCGGAACACCTCGGCCGGCTCCAGCCTCGCGATCGAGCGGGCCGGGATCAGGGCCGCGAGGAGGGCCATGAGCAGGCTGCTCGCCAGCACCGCCGCCACCGCCGGCGGCTCGATCGCGACGAGGAACTGGGGGCGCCACGACATGAGCGCCGCGCCGGCGGCGATGGCGAGGCCGATCCCCGCCATCGCCCCGACGATGGCCGCGATGACGGCCTGGATCGCCACGACTCGGTAGAGGGTCCGGTTGCGGGCGCCGATCGCCTTCACCGCGCCGTACTCGCGACGCCGCTCGATCGTCGCGGTGTAGATGACGAGGCCGACGACGAGGACGCCGACGATGAACGCGATCGCCACCATGAGCCCGATCGGGGCGTCGAAGACCCGGGCCAGGAGCTTCGCGTCGTTGGCGACGACGTCGGACTTCAGGAGGACGTCTGCTCCCGGGACGGTGAGCTGGCCACGGAGGGCTTCCGGGCTGACGCCGCCGGCGGGGGTCACGAGGAGGAAGCTCCGCAGGCCCGGCGCCCGGAGCAGCGATTCGAGCGTCGTGATCCGGGCGAAGGCGATCGACCCCGCCCAGAACGTCGTGTCGTCCGCCAGCCCGACGACGGTCGCCTGCCGGTCGAGAAGGGTCACCTCGTCGCCGATGGCGATGTCGTGCTGGCGGGCGGTCGTTCGGTCGAGAACGAGCTCGTCATCGGCCCGGGGCTCGCGACCGTCGACGAGCCTCCACGGCCCGCCGCCGCTCGCGGGGTCATAGCCGATGAGGAAGAAGCCGTCCTTGCGCCCGTGACGCTCGAAGATGACGAACTGCGAGACGACGGGGACGACGCGGTCGACACCCGGCGCGGCCCGGATCGCAGCAAGGGAGCCGGCCGGGAGGACCGAGCTCGTGCCGAGGAAGTCTCGGATTCCTTTCTCGGCGACGACGACGCTCCCCGGAGCGTTGTCGAGGTACGCCGAGGCCTGCCGGTAGACGCCGGCTCGGTAGCCGGCCAGGAGCAGGATGAGGCCGACCGAGACGGCGACGCCGAGGACGCTGAGGAGGAACCGCGTCCGGTCCCGGAAGAGGTTGCGACGGGCGAGGAGCACGGGTCACGCCTCGTCCGGGCGCCCGGGCCACCGGGCTGCCCGTCGCGCCGGGCTGCGCGATGCGCGCCTCGTTGCCATGCCGCAAGCGTCGGGCGTGACTCTGAGCGGTCGATGAGGCGCGCGTGAGATCTCGCGCCCACCATGCGACCCGTCCCCCAGCCCCGACGCATCTCGCTCCATCCTCGGCGGCACCTCCAGTCGACGCGGCCGGAGGGCTGCGGTCACCGGCGCACGAAGTGCGGCATCTCGACGACGAACGTCGTCCCGTGGTCGGGCCCCTCGCTTTCCGCCCAGATCCGGCCGCCCATCGCGTCGACGAGGGCCCGGGCGATCGCCAGTCCGATCCCCGAGCCGCCGAGCGCCCGCGAGCGCGAGGGGTCGACCCGATAGAAGCGCTCGAAGACGCGCTCCCGCTGCTCCGCGGTGAGGCCCGGACCCTCGTCCTCGACGAAGAGGCGGATCCGGTCGGCGGCAGCTCCCGCGCCGATGATCACCCGGCTCCCGGCGGGGGCGTACCGGAGGGCGTTGCTCACGAGGTTGTCGAGTACCTGCGCCAGGCGGTCGGCGTCGGCACGCACGGTCGGGACGCCCGGCGAGACCGCCAGGCGCAGGTCCACCGAGCCTTCCGCCGCCTTCGGGCTGAACCGGTCGACTGCGGCGGCCAGCATCGCCTCGACGTCCACGGCGGCGATCGTCAACGGGACCTGGCGCGCCTCGGCCCGCCACAGCTCCTGGAGGTCGTTCACGAGCCGCGCCAGGCGCGCCGTCTCCGCATGGAGGAGGTCCCACGTCGGCTCCGATGCCCGGATCACACCGTCCTGGAGGCCCTCGAGGTACCCCTCGAGCGTGGCGAGCGGCGTGCGGAGCTCGTGAGCGACGTCGCCGACGAGCTGGAGACGCCGTCGCTCCGTGGATTCGAGCGATTCCGCCATCCGGTTGAACGAGGCGGCGAGCTCGCCGATCTCGTCGTCGGAGGTGACGCTGACCCGCTCGGCATAGCGCCCGTCGGCGATCCGGCGACTGGCGGCCGCGAGCCGGGCCACGCGACGCGCCAGGCGCGACGACACGAGCACGCTCACGATGACCGCCGCCCCTCCGGCGACCGTGGCGGCGACGACAAGCGCCGACACGATGGCATTCGAAAACGCCTGGCGGATGACCGGGGCCATCGCCTCGTTCATGCTGTCGGTCATGACATGGCCCATCGCCATGTCGAGCGCTCCGGGGGCGACGACGCCGACCGTCGCGACGAGCGTGATCGTGCCGACGACCACGACGAGGAGGTGGCTGGCGAGCAGGCGGCCCCGGAGGCGCAACCGGCCCATCACGGATGACCGTCCTCGTGGAACCGGAAACCGACGCCGCGCACCGTCTCGATGGAGCGGGGACCACCGCGCTGGTCGCCCAGCTTGCGACGGAGGTGTGCGACGTGCACGTCGACGACGCGCTCATCTCCCACGTAGTCGATCCCCCAGACCGCGTCGAGGAGCTGCTGGCGCGTGAACACGGCACCAGGATCCCGGATGAGCGCTCGCAGCAGGTCGAACTCGATCGTCGTCAGGGCGATCGGGGCGTCGTCGACCGTCACCGAGTGGCGCCGCGCGTCGACCGTCACCCTCCCCGACCGCAACGGCCCCTCGCGCTCGGGCAGGGCGGGCCGCCGTCGGCGCAGGAGCGCCCGGACGCGCGCGGCCAGCTCGCGCGGGGAGAACGGCTTCACGAGGTAGTCGTCGGCCCCCATGGAGAGGCCGACGACGCGATCGACCTCCTCGGCGCGAGCGGTCAGCATGATCACGTAGGCATCCGAGAATGCCCGCGCCTGCCGGAGGACCTCGAACCCGTCGAGACCGGGCAGCATGACGTCGAGCACGACGACGTCCGGATCCCGGTCGCGGATCGCCCGCAGGCCGCGCTGGCCGTCGTGCTCGACGAGGACGTCCATGCCGGCGTCCTCGAGGTACGCGCGCACGAGCTCCGCGAGCGGTACCTCGTCGTCCACGACCACGACGCGCGGAATGCTCACGGCGCGGCCACCGGGAGTGTGATCGTCACGACCGTGCCCTGGCCGGCACGCGGGGCGAGGTCGATCGTCCCTCCGTGGGCCGACGTGATCCACCTCGCGATGGCGAGGCCGAGGCCCGTGCCGGACGGGCGCAGCTGGCGGGCACGCCGGCCGCGATGGAGACGCTCGAAGAGCTGCTCGCGATCCTCTTCGTCGATCCCGATGCCGCTGTCCTCGACGACGATGACCGCCCGCCGGTCGGCGACGGTGAGCGACGCCGCGACGCTCCCGCCGTCGGGCGTGTAGCGAGCCGCGTTGTCGAGGACGATCCCGAGGAGCTCCCGGAGCCGGTCGCGATCCCCGTCGACGAGAGCCAGCTCGACGTGCGCGACGCTCATGCGCACGTGAGGTGCGGCGAGCCGCTGCCGCCGCACCGCGTCGACGAGGAGGGCGTCGAGCTCGACGCGCTCGAACTCGAGGCGGGCGCCAGAGTCCGCGCGCGCCAGCGACAGGAGGTCACCGATGAGCCGCGCCATCCGCTCGGCTTCGTCCCGGGCATCTGCCAGGATCGCCGCCCGTTCCTCGTCGGCGAGGTCGGGGCGCCTCGCGAGGTCGAGATTCGCGCGGATCACGGTCAGCGGCGTCCGGAGCTGATGCGAGGCGTCGCCGAGGAACCGCTGGAGCGCCTGGTGGTTGTCTTCGAGCGCCGCGAGCATCTCGTTGAACGCGAGGGCGAGCTCCCCGATCTCGTCACCCGGCTCTCCACCCTCGACGCGTGCGCCGAAGTCCCCCGAGAGCGCGATCGCGCGCGCCGTCTCGGTCACGTCGGCGACAGGCTTCAGGGCCCGGCCGGCCACGACGAGGCCGGCCGCGAGGGCGATCCCGACAACGAAGGCGCCGCCGAGAAGGAGGGCGGCGCCCACCGTGCTGAGCACGGCCTCGAGCGAGGCGGTCGAAGCCGCCCAGGCGACATAGCCCGCGATCCGGCCGTCGGGACCGGAGATCGGCTCGATCGTGAGGCGTGCCATCTCGGAGGCGATCCGCACGTCCCACACGGCCTTCGCGTGGCGAGCTGCCGCGGCAAGGTCGGCAGACGAGATGGGCAGCGCCGCGCTCCCCGACGGTGCGGAGTCGGCCAGCCGTGCGCCGGCCGCGTCGAGCACGACGACGCGCCCGCCCGTGGAGGCAAGCTGGGAAACCAGCCGGACCGTGGGACGCAGGCCGCCGGCCGCCTCGACGTCCTGGCTGAACGCGCCGGCGGCGTGCTCGGCGTTCGCGCGAAGGGCGGCGTCGAACGACTGCCCGAGCTCGCCCGCGAGGACCACGTACATGCCGCTGCCGAACGCGGCGAGCGCTGCCGCGAGCAGCCCCGTGTAGAGCAGCGCCAGCCGCGCCCGGATCGCGACGCGGCCCCGCCAGCGGGTCACTCGCGGAGCACGTAGCCCGCTCCGCGAACGGTGTGCAGGAGGCGCGGCTCATGGCCCGCCTCGAGCTTGTTGCGGAGGTACCGCACATAGACCTCGAGCACATTGGACTCGCCGTCGAAGTCGTAGGCCCAGACGTGCTCCATGATCACGTCGCGGGTCAGCACCTTGCGCGGGTGGCGCATGAACAGGAGGAGGAGGTTGTACTCCGTTGTCGTGAGCTCGATCCGGCGGTCTCCGCGCCCTGCCTCCCGGGCATCGACATCGAGCTCGAGGTCCGCGAAGCGGAGGATCTCGCCGGCAGGAGCCGCCCGTCGGCGGAGGAGCGCATGGACCCGAGCCAGGAGCTCCTCGAAGTTGAAGGGCTTCACGAGGTAGTCGTCGGCGCCCGTCTCCAGGCCCTCGACCCGGTCCCGGACCTCGTCCCGCGCGGTGAGCATGAGGATCGCCACCGCGTCGCCGGACGAACGGAGGCGGCGGGTCACCTCCAGCCCGCTCAGGCCCGGCATCATCACGTCGAGGATCACGAGGTCCGGGAGGTGCTCCCGGGCCTTGTCGAGGCCATCCTCGCCCGATGCGGCCTCGACGACGCGGTACCCCTCGTACGCCAGCCCGCGTCGAACGACGGCGCGAATCTTCGGGTCGTCGTCCACGACGAGGATCCGTGCAGCATCGCTCATCTCGCGGACCTCCTCTTCAGGGGTTCATGCCCGGCATCGACGTCATGCCCGGCCCGGAGGTCATGTCCGGCCCCATCGTAGGCGCCGACGACGCCGATGGTGCGGGAGGCGTGCCCCCGGGCGCCGCGGACGCCCCCGCCGGCGGCTGCCCGGGCGATCCCTTCGGCCGCACGGTGACCGCCACGATGAGCCCGCCCGGCTCCACCCCGGCGTTCGACGCGTGGTGAAGGTCGTGGCAGTGGAGGAGCCAGGTGCCGGGGTTGTCCGCCCGGAACACAACGTCGTACGTCTCGCCCTGCGCGATGTCGAGCGTGTTCAGCCGCTGCGGCTCGACCAGTGGCTCGCCGTCCTTGGCGACCACCGCCATGTCCATCCCGTGGAGGTGCATCGGGTGGATCGTCTGGCTGGGGTTCACGAACCGGAGCCGGACGAGGTCGCCTTCGTCGACGACGATCGGCGCGGTGTCGGGATACGCCTTCCCGTTGATCGTGAAGTACGAGTACTCCATGCTCATCGCGTCCATGCCGGCCATCCCGTCGCCGGCCATCCAGTTGCCGATCGTGAGGGTGAACTCGCGATCCGCCGCGATGGGGTCGGCCCCGGGCGGGTCGATGATGAACGGCGCGGCCAGGCCGCGGTCGATCTGCTCGCGGCTCCGGGGCCCGTGGGCGTGGTACATGAACGTCCCCGCGTGCGGGGCGACGAAGCGGTACGAGAACGTGCTGCCGGGCAGGATCGGATCCTGCGTGATCCCGGCCACCCCGTCCTGCGCATTCGGCACGTGGAGGCCGTGCCAGTGGACCGATGTCGGCTCATCGAGCTCGTTCCGGACCGTCACCTCCACGGTGTCGCCCTCGGTCACCCGGATCGTGGGCCCCGGCACGGTCCCGTTGAACGTGACGGCATCGGTCCGCACGCCACCGACGAGCTCCCAGCTCGCGCGCCGCACCGCGAGGTCGAACTGCCGGGTCACGCCCGTCGGGGTCACAGGACGTTCGGCGAGGAGCGCCTCGAGCGCCGCCCGGTCGGCGCCGCCGGAGCTGGCCCGAGGCCCGGGAGACTGCGCGAGCGAGAGCGTCCCGGCGGCGCCGGCGGCGCCGGCGGCGAGGCCGGCGACGAGCGAGAGCGCGACGACGGCGCGAATCGAGCGGATCGGCATCAGAATCCCCCTGGCGGCTGCGGATCGCGCTGACGATGCGGGCCTTCCCTGAGAGCACGATGAGGATGTCCTGAGAGGACGCGGCGCGCCGGCGAACTCGACCGGCCTCCCGACGTGGCACCGGCCCGGGCGACGGGTGGCCCCGCGTGCCCGGGCATTGCATCTGGTACGGTGGCGGCCTCATGGCTGAGGTCCTCCGTGGCGGCGACGCCCGCCAGCCGACGATCGACGACGTCCTCGGCCCGCTCGGCGCCGCGGTCATGCGCGAGGCGTGGGCCCAGGGCGAGGTCAGCGTCGCATCCGTGGTGGCGGCGCTGAACGCGCGCCCGTCCCGGCCGCTCGCCTACACGACCGTCATGACGATCCTCGTGCGGCTCCATGAACGCGGTTTCCTGACCCGTCAGCGATCTGGTCGCCACTTCCTCTACCGGCCGGTCGCCGGCGAGCACGACCTGCTCGAGCTCGTCGGCCGCCGCGCCGTCGACGACATCCTCGCCCGGTACGGGTCCGCTGCGCTCCGCCAGTTCGGCGAGCGCCTCGCGGATGCCGACCCGGAGTTGCGCGACCGGATCATCGCGCTCGCATCGCAGGACGAAGGATGAGCCCGTCCGGACGCCGCGCGGTGATCGCCGTCGCGACGGCGGCAACGGCGGTCACCCTCCTCTGCGTGATCGCCGCGCGGCTGCCCGGCGGCGATCCGATGGCCGCCCTCGAGGTCGCCGTCAGCGCTCTCGTGGCGATATGGCTCCTCCTCGGTGCCAGGTCGGCCTACCGCGGGTCGCGCGCCGCCGCGCGGCTCGGGTCCCGCTGCCGGCCGTCGCAGGTCGCCGGCGTCGAGTGCCAGGTCATCGTCGGCGGAGCGAGCGAGGCGTTCGTCCTCGGCGCGCTGCGGCCGCGGGTCTACGTGGGCGAGGCCCTGCTGCTGGCCCTCGCCGCTGACGAACTGCGGGCCGTCGTGCTCCACGAGGAGCACCACCGGCGCACGCGCGCGCCGCTCCGCTCCGTCGGCCTGGAGGCCTGGCTGGCCCTCGCCGGTCGCTGGGCGGCGATCCGGGCCGCGATCGACGAGCGGACCGCCGATCTCGAGCGAGACGCAGACCGGGCGGCGCTCCAGGCAGGCGTGCGTCCTGCCACCCTGGCGGCCGCGCTCGTCAAGGCCGATGGCGGCTTCCGGTCGATGGGAGTGGGTTTCGCTGCCCGGGCAGACCGCCGCCTGCGAGGCCTGCTGGAGATCGCCGTCGACGGCGAGGATCGGACGCCCGCCCGGCTTCCGTACGAGTGGCTACCCATCGCAGCGCTCGCGACGATCGCCGTCGCCTGCCAGGTCGGGGGGTCGGTGCCCCTGTCCTGACGCGGCCGGAGACGGACGAACGACCGCCGGATCGCTCCGGCGGGGGAGGGTGGCGCGCGACGGTGGGGCGTGGCCTCCGGATCCTCGCAGCGGTCGGGGCCGGCGCCGTCATCCTCGTGCGGTGGCTGGCGGGCTGACCGGGGGCTGTGCGGCGTGGGGGCCCGGCGCGTGGCGCCGGGCGCTCAGCCTGCCGACTCGGCGACTTCGCAGATCCCAGGCCCCGCCGGAGCCGCCGCGGCGGCGGCCCGCTCGGCGTCCAGCTGCGCCTTGATGCCGGGGTACGCGTCGCCGAGGCAGCAGGAGCAGCTCTCGTACCAGCGGCGGATGCCCTCGTCGATGACGGGCTCCCCGACTGCATGGGCATGGCCCTCGCGCTCGCCGGGAGGCGATTCGTTGGCGGCGGCGGCGTATGCCTCGGGCGCTTCGACGAACGCCTGCCGACAGGCGGCCCGGCAGAACGCGTACGTGCGTCCGCCATGTTCGACGACGAGTCCGGCCTCCTCGGCCGTCGCGACACGGACGGTCATCCCGCAGACGGGGTCGATCACGGTGGCAGGCTTGGTCATGGACCTATGCTACGACATGGCCGTCGGAGGCGTGACAGGGCGGGCTCGCCCCGGGCTCGTTCTCACGCGGCGCTCATGTGTCTCTCATCCGTCGGCCCGACGGTAGGACCGCCGACCAGCACCCCACGGAGGAGTTCCACATGTCCGACACCGAGCAGCTCGTCGTCGACCCCGTCTGCCAGATGCGCATCCGCCCGTCGGATGCCGTGGCGACCGTCGAGCACGACGGCACCGTCTACTCCTTCTGCAGCCAGGACTGCGCCGACAGCTTCACGGAGGCTCCCGAGGACTACGTCTGACGCCGGAGGTCGGAGCCGCCTCGTCGTCGGCGGCCGCCATGGTTGCTCTCGGTCCGCTTGCCGTCTCGTTCGCCGTCTTCGTGGCCGGGTTCGCGGTCGTGCTGGCGTCCTGGTGGCTCGGGGGTCGGCCCCGGTCCCCCGCGCAGACCGCCCCCGAACGCGTGCCGTTCGGGGGCGGCGCCGACCCCCGCGTGCATGCCTGGAACCGCTACCACGTCCGCTACTACTCGATGGCGCTCATCTTCCTCGCCTTCGACATGGAGATGGTCTTCATGTACCCGTGGGCGGTCGTCTTCGTCCGGGAAGGGCTCATCGCGATGGTCGAGATGGGGATGTTCATCACGATCCTCCTCCTCGGGGTGCTCTACGCGTGGCGGGAGCGGGCCCTGGAATGGGCCTGACGGCTCTCCTCGCCCGCGTCGCCACGGGCGCGCCCGTCCCCGTGTTCGCCGTGGCCGGCCCCGGGACGCGCTCGCTGATCCGGGATCTCCGCCTCCGACCGGAGATCCGCCTCGTCGACACCCCGCGGCCGGCCTCCGTCCTGCTCGTCGGCGGGTTGGTGCCCGCGGAGATGGAGATGGCGGTCGCCCGCGTGCATGACGCGATGGCCCACCCGCGGGCGACCGTCCTCTGGTCGGCCGGAGCGGCCGGTCTCGGGCGACCGGAAGGATTCGACGACGCGATCCCCGTCGACGGCGACCCCGTCGCTGCGTGCGTCGCCGCCTACCGCGACATCCTCGTCGGTCGCCGTGGCTCCGAGCCGCCGATCTTGCCCGACGTCGACCCCGCGCCGTGGCGCGGGGTCGGCCCGTACGGCCAGGGCGGGAGCGGGATGACGGGAGGCGTCCCGTATGGCCGACCGATGGCCGAGCTCGGGCCGGACCCGGATGGGCTCCGCCTCGACGTGCTTCCGGTGGCGGTCGGCCCGCTCTTCCCCCGGTTCCCGGCGGGCCTCGTCGTCGACGCCCGCCTGGCCGGTGACCTCGTGCTCGAGGTCGAGGTCGCGAACCTCCTGGCGAACGCCACCGCAGCCGCGCCTTCTCCAGAGGCCGACCCGTTCCTCCGCGCGCTCGGCGAGCGGGTCGCGATCGCTGACCTCGAGCTCGCCCGGGCCCGCGCCCACCTGCGCTCGGTGGCCGAGGCGCTCCTCGCGGCCGGGCTCGAGGCGCTGGCGCTCCGCGCGCTCCGGATCGCGGCCAACCTCCGGGCGGGCGACGGGGCGCTCGTCCGCCGCCTGGCCACGATCATCTCGGCGACCCAGGTCCTGCGGTGGTCCCTTCGAGGCGTCGGGGCTGTGCCGCCGGAAGCCGTCGCCGGGCTCGGCGCCGGACCAGTCGCCCGGGCTTCCGGCCTGCGGGAGGACCTCCGTCTGGAGGATCCGGCATACCGCGACCTCGGCTTCGCTCCGCTCGTCGACGCGGGTGGCGATGCCGCCGCGCGGCTGCGGCTCCGCCTCGGCGAGGCCGTCCAGTCGCTGGACCTCGCGGCGCGCGCGGGCGCCCGTGCCGCGACGGCCACGGGTCGCGTCGAGACGCCGCGTGGTCGCCTCGAGGCGGAGAGCTCGGCGAGTGAGCGCCTCTTCACGGTGCTCCCGTCCCTCCTCCGCGAGCACGAGTGGGGCGACGTCGTCGCGACGATCGTGAGCCTCGACCTCGATCTCGAGGAGGGGCCCCTCGCCCGAGGCCGGGCCCGCCCCGAGGCCGCGGCGTGAGGCCGTACGTCGGCGCGGAGGTCGCCCTGCTCGCGACCGCCGCCGCGCTCGTGGCAGGCGTGTACCTCGTGGCAGTCCTCGACCGGTTCGCCGCCGCGCTCGTGGCCGGTGCGGTCGGCTCGTGGCGGCGGCTCCTCGTCGTCCCGCTCGCAGCGGCCGCCGCGCTCCTCGTCCAGCAGCGTCGCACGACGGAGCGCCCCGACGGCGCCGGCTGGGCGGTCGCCCCGGCGCTCTTCTTCGGCCTCGCGGCCTTCGCCCTCGCGCTCGTCCCGCTTGGCCCCGATCTCGTCATCGCTGATCCGTCGACTGGCTTCGTCGCCTTCTCCGCCGCGATCGCCTTCGTCATGATCGCGGTGTTCCTCCACGGCTGGTCGCCGAACTCGCCATTCGCACTCCATGGCGCGTACCGGTACGGGGCGGCCGCCCTGTCCTTCCAGATCCCGTTCCTCCTGGCGATGCTGGCCACCGCGCTGCCGGCCGAGTCGCTCTCCATCGTCGACATCGTGCGGGCCCAGGAACCCGCCTGGAACGTGCTCCGACAGCCGCTCGGCCTGCCGCTCTACCTCGTCGTCGGGGTGGGGGTCAGCTTCTGGGGGCCGCTCAACCTCAGCGACGCGAGCGACGTGGCGGGCGGCACCTCGGTGGAGGACAGCGGGGTCGCCCGGCTCCTCTGGACGATTGCCCGCTCGGCCATGCTGGTCGCGGTCGCCGCGATGGGAGCTGCCGGGTTCCTCGGCGGCTGGTGGGGCCCGATCCTGCCCGGCCCGGCATGGATGATCGCGAAGACGGGGGCGGTCCTCCTCGCGATCCTCGCCGCCGGCCACCTGCTCGCGCGCGTCCGGATCGCGACCTTCGTCCTCGTCGCCTGGGCCGTCCTCATCCCCCTCGCCCTCCTCAACGTCTTCGTGTCGGGGGCCATCCTCCTGTGATCGCCGGGCCGCTCGTCGACGCCACGTTCTGGGTGTTCGCGCTCGGCAGCATCGTCGCGGGCTACCGCGTCTTCCGCACGGATTCCATGGTCCGGGCCGCCTTCTACCTCCTCGCCTCGTTCGCCGGCGTCGGCGGGATCGTCGTCCTCCTCGGGGCGGAGTTCCTGGGGATGGTGCTCATCCTCATGATGGCGGGCGAGATGCTGATCATGGCCATCGTGATGGTGATGTTCATGATGAACCCAGCCGGCCTCAACCCGATGGTCATGGTCCACCAGAACCGCCGCGCCGCGGTGGCCGGCATCGTCGCCTTCGTCGCCCTCGCCGCGGTCGGGCTCCTCGGAAACTTCCCGGCGCGACCCGTCCCGGATCCCTCGACCGCCACCGCCGAGCTGGGGACAGAGCTCCTGGGAGACTCCATGCTCGTCTTCCAGTCGGCCGGCGTTGCGCTCCTGTCGACGATGATCGGCGCCGTCGTCATCGCGGGCCGGAAGGGTCGCTTCGGCGTCGCCGAGGAGGACTCGATCGAGCCGTCCCTCCAGCCGGACGAGGAGCCCGGCCGATGACGACGGAGGCGGTCCTCGTCGTCGCCGCGGCCCTGTTCGGCATCGGGGTGTACGGCGCCCTGAGCCAGCAGTCGTTCGTCATGCTCATGATGGGCATCGAGCTGCTCATCAACGGGGCGATCCTCGCCCTCGTGGTCCTCTGGGCCCGGGCCGCGGGCGGGAGCCCGCAGGGCCAGATGCTCGGGGTCGTCTTCATGACGGTCATGGCGGTCGAGATGGCGCTCGGCTTCGCCCTCATCACCGGTGTCTACCGGGTACGGCGCGCCGACATCACCGAGAAGCTGCGGCGGCTCAAGGGATGAACGCCCTGCTGCCCCTCGTCGTCCCGGCGCTCGGTGCCGTCCTCGTCGTCGTGCTGCGCGCGCACGCCCGCGCCGTCGCCGGGGTCGCCGTGCTGGCGCTCGTCGTGACGATCGGCGTCGGCGCCTGGGTCGCGACGACGGAGCCCACGTTCGCCTGGCAGTGGAGCCGCCTCATCGAGCTGCGGCTCGCCGTCGAGGGCTTCGGGAGGGTCATGATCGTCCTCGTCCCGCTCGTGGCGACGCCGATCGTGGCCTACGCGGCGGTCACGGAGGACGAGGGGCGCGTGCGCCTCCTGGGCCTCATGCTCGCGTTCGTCGCGGCGATGCTCCTGCTGGTCTCGGCGTCCGACTTCGTCACGCTCCTCGTCGCGTGGGAGCTCGTGGGGGCCCTGTCCTGGGCGCTCATCGGCCACGGCTGGCGCGACCCGGACAACCCCCGCGCCGCGGCCGCCGCCTTCCTCACGACGCGCCTCGGGGACCTGGGGCTCTACCTCGCCGCGGGGACGACGTTCGCCGCCAGCGGGTCGTTCGCGTTCGAGGCCGTGGGAGGCACGGACGGCACGGCTCGCGGCATCATCGCGGCCGGTGTCCTCCTGGCGGCCGCGGCCAAGTCCGCCCAGGTGCCATTTTCGCCCTGGCTCTTCGCGGCGATGGCGGGCCCGACGCCCGTCTCGGCGCTCCTCCACTCCGCGACCCTCGTCGCTGCCGGTGCCTTCCTCCTCATCCGGCTCTCGCCCGTCCTCGAACCCGTCGGCTGGTTCCTGCCGGCCGTCGCCGTCGTCGGCCTCGTGACCGCCCTCGCCGGCGGGATCGTCGCGACGGTCCAGACGCACGCGAAGCGGGCGCTGGCGGCCTCGACATCCGCCCAGTACGGCCTCATGTTCGCCGCCGTCGGAGCCGGCTTCCCGGCCGCTGCTGCGGCGCAGCTCGTGGCCCACGCCGCCTTCAAGTCCCTCCTGTTCCTCGGGGCCGGGGTCGCCATCCACGCCGGCGGGACGGGCCGGCTCGGGGGCCTGAGGCTGGGACGCGCGCTGCCGCGGATCGCGCTGCTGTCGTGGATCGGCGCGCTCGCCCTGGCCGCCGTCCCACCGCTCGGGGCCGCCTGGTCCAAGGAGCAGATCCTCGCCGGCGCCGCCGACGCATCCGCGTGGTTCGGCGCCGCCGTCCTCGCCGCCGGCTTCCTCAGCGCCCTCTACGCCGCCCGCTACCAGCTCCTCGCCTACGGTCGCGCCGAGGGCCCCGGGGCGGACGGGCCGCAGGGCCTCCACGCTCCCGGCCGGGTGGCGACCGGCAGCATGGCGGTGCTGGCGACGGTGACCGTCGGCCTGTCCCTCCTGTGGCTCCCGGGCGCCGCCGCGCTCGTTGAGGAGGTCGCCGGTCCGCTGCCCCCGGCAGGCCCGCCGGGAGAGACGGCCGCGGCGCTCCTCCTCGTCGCCGTCGCGTTCTGGCTCGCGTTCCTCCTGCGGCGACGCAGCCACCTGCTGACGCTGGGGCTGGCGCCAGCCGCGCAGGACGCGGCCGGTGACTGGCTTGGGCTCCCAGCCGCGACCGGTGCGCTCGTCGTGCGACCCTCCCTCAGGCTGTCGCGCCTGCTCCGCCTCCTCGACGAGCGGGTGGTCGACGCGGGGGTTCGGCGCACCGCCGCGCTCGGGGAGACCGTGTCACGCCTCTTCTCGCGACGCCTGGAGCGGATGATCGACGGCGCCGTCGGGCTCGTCGCCCGGGGCTGGCTGTCCACGGCCGCCGCCTCACGGATCGCCGACGACGCGGGCGTCGACGCCACCGTGGAGGCAATCGGGCAGGGCGTCGGCCTGGCCGGGCACCAGAGTCGCAGGCTCCAGACGGGGCTGTCCCACGAGTACTTCGTCGTCATGGCCGTCGGACTGGCGGCCGTCGTGGCGATCCTGGCCACAGCTCGCTGAAGGCACGCCGGCGATGCCGTCCGCCATTCACGCCGACCATCGGGGAGCCCGATCGTGCTGACCGCCGCCATCTTCGTCCCGATCATCGCGTCCGTCGGGTTCGCCATCCTGCCCCGCGGCCGCACCGCCGGACCCGGGGCGGAGCGCCGGGTCCAGGTGCTCGCGACGGTCATCAGCGCGCTGCCTCTCGTCCTGGTCGCGGCCTCCTGGCTCGGGTTCCGGGGCACGGGAGCGTTCGAGCAGGTCGAGGCCGTGGACTGGATCCCGACCCTGGGGATCGGCTATCGCGTCGGGGTCGACGGCCTGTCGCTTCCACTCGCGGCCATGACCGCGGTCGTCTTCGTCGTCGCGATCGCCTTCCCGGTCGACCTCCGCGGCCGGCCCGTCCCGTACTTCGCCCTCATGCTGTTCCTGGAGGGGATCTCGATCGGCCTCTTCCTCGCTCTCGACCTCTTCCTGTTCTTCGTCTTCTGGGACGTCTCGCTCGTCGCGATGTACTTCCTCATCGGGGCCTGGGGCCACGGCGACGCCCAGCGATCGGCGCTCAAGTTCTTCCTCTACACGTTCGCCGGCTCGCTGCCCCTCCTGCTGGCGATCCTCGGCCTCTACCTCGTCACCGAGCCGCGGACCTTCGACATGGCGCAGATCATCCGCCAGCAGCCGCTGCCCGCCGGGAGCCCGTACGCGATCCTCGTCTTCATCGGCTTCTTCATCGGCTTCGCGATCAAGACGCCCCTCGTCCCCGTTCACACGTGGCTGCCGCCGGCCCACGTCGACGCGCCCGGGCCGGCGTCGGCAATCCTCGCCGGCGTCCTCCTCAAGATGGGGACGTACGGGTTCGTGCGGATCCTCATGGCGATGATGCCCGACACATGGGCCCAGCTCTCGCTTCCGATCGCCATCCTCGCGGTGGTCGCGATCGTCTACGGGGCCCTCGTGGCGCTCGCGCAGACGAACCTCAAGCGGGCCATCGCGTACACGAGCGTCAACCACATGGGCTATGTCATCCTCGGTCTTGCCGTCGCCGGCGCGGCGGTCACCGGCCAGGAGGCGGCGCGGGCGATCGCCCTGACGGGGGCGACGGTCGAGATGGTCGCCCACGGCCTCATCACCGGCGGCCTGTTCCTCGTCAGCGGTGCCATCCTCGCGCGCGGCGGCACGTACGAGATGGATGAGTACGGCGGACTCCTCACCCGCGCCCGCTCGCTCACGGGCCTGACGGCCGTCCTCGCCTTCGCCAGCCTCGGCCTTCCCGGGCTCGCCGGGTTCGTGGCCGAGATCCAGGTGTTCGTCGGGACGCTGGCGATCTACCCCGTCCTCGCCGGCGTGGGCCTGCTGGGCATCGTCATCACGGCCGCGCTCTTCCTGCGGATGCTCCAGAAGCTCTTCCTCGGGTCCCTCCCGGAGCGCTGGCGGTCCTTCCCGGACCTCACGCGGGTCGAGACCGCCGGGCTCGGGCTGCTCGTCTTCCTCGTCGTCCTCATCGGCGTCGCCCCGGCGTGGCTGCTCGGCGTCGTCGATTCCTTTGCCGGCCCGTTCGTCGGTCGACCATGACGAGGGGCAGGCACGAGCGCCTTCGTCGCCCCCGGCGGCCGGCGCGGCAGGCGGACGCCGCGAGGGTCGGCACATGACCGGGCAGGCGACGATGGCCACGATGGTGACGGACGTCCTCCCCGAGATCGTCCTCGTTGCCGGTGGCGTCCTCGTCCTCCTGTACGCCCTCCTCGCGCCGAGACGCCTCCAGGGAGGGGCGGCCGTCGTGGCGATGCTCGTGGCCGTCGCGGCCCTCACCGTGGCGCTCGCGATGCTGCCGGGCACCGAGCTCGTGACCTTCTTCGGCACGTACGCCCGCGACCGCACGGCGCTCTGGGCGAAGATCATCGTCCTCGCCGCGACCGTGGCGGTGATCGGCCTGTCGGCGCCGTGGTTCCGGCGCGATCCACGCCACGGGGAGTACTACACCCTGCTCCTCTTCTCCTCGCTCGGGGCGATCCTCCTGGCGGGCGCGACCGACCTGAAGGAGCTCGTCGTCGCGATGCTCCTGTCGTCCGCCACCGGGTTCGTGCTGTCGGCCTATCACCGGCGCTCGTCGCAGGCGGCGGAGGCCGCGATCAAGTACTACCTCATCGGCGCCCTGGCGAACTCGGCGATGCTCTTCGGCGTCGCCCTCCTGTTCGGGCTGGCCGGCTCGACGACGCTCGGCGGCCTCGCCGCCGGCCTGCCCTCCGACGGCGGGCTCGCGCTCGTCATCGGCGTCGGGCTCGTGGTCGTCGGCCTGGCGTTCAAGATCGGCGCGGTGCCCGCCCACGCCTGGGTGCCGGATGTCGCCCAGGGCGCCCCCGCGCCGGTGGCGGCCTTCGTGACGACCGTTCCGAAGGTGGGCGGCTTCATCTTCCTCGCTCGCTTCGTCATCGCCCTGCCGCCGGACGCAGCCGGCTGGCAGCCGCTCGTCGCGGTCCTGGCTGCGGCGACGATGACGCTCGGCAACCTCGCCTGCCTCTGGCAGGACGACCTGCGGCGGCTCCTCGGCTGGTCGGCCGTGTCACAGACGGGATACGGCCTCATGGCGGTCGTGGCCCTCGGCTCCAGCGACCTCGCGGTGCCGGCCCTCCTGTTCTTCCTCCTCGCCTACGTGCTCGGCAACCTCGCTGCCTTCGGCGTCGTCGTCGAGCTGCGGGGTCGCACGGCCCTCGCCGACGTTGCCGGGATCGGCGAGCGGCGACCGGCGCTGACCGCGGCTCTCGCCATCAGCTTCCTCTCGTTCATCGGCGTGCCCCCGCTCAACGGCTTCGTCGCGAAGCTGCTCCTCTTCCTCGTGGCGATCCAGGTCGGCTACGCGTGGCTCGCGGTCGCCGCCGCCGTGAACACCGTGGTCTCGATCTTCTACTACGTTCGCGTGCTGGCACCGGCGTACTTCGGCCGGCCCGCCGGGACGGTGGCCGTGCTCGGCAGGCCGGCGGCCTCGGCGACGTTCGCGGCGGCGGCGGCCGTCGTCGTGACGGGCGTGGCCGCCGAGCCGTTCGTGGCGGCGTTCGCGGCTGCGGGGCTCGTCATTCGCTAGGCCGGAGGCGCGGGGCTCAGCGCCCGAGGAGCCGCGCCAGCCAGCCGCGTGCCCCGTCGGGCGCTTCGCCGGGCGCCACGGGGACCGCGGCCGCGAGGTCGGCCCGGTACCCGGCGCCCTCGACCGCCGCCGCGAGCGCCGCGTCCGACACCAGGGCGGGCTCGCGGCTGACGGTCGCCGTCTCGTGCCCCAGGTCGACGCGGACCCGGCGGACGCCCTCGACCTTCCGCACGGCGCGCTCGATCCGGTTGACGCACGAGACGCAGGTCATGCCCTCGACGGGGAAGCGGATCGTCTCGACGACGGGCAGGGGCTCGGGCGTCACATCGACACCATGAGGCCGAAGCTCATCGCGATGACCGCGAGGGCGAGGCCGGTCTTGATCCACGGTGAGTTCGCCCGGTTCCAGCGCCCCAGCTGCCCGAGCACGCGGCGATCGCTCACGGCCAGGAGGAGGACGAGGAGCGGGACGATGAACGCGATGTTGTAGAGGGCGAGGAGGGCGAGGCCGGTGAGGCCGCCGCCGGAGGCGTGGAGGACGGCCACGATGTCGAGGTAGATCGCGCCCGAGCAGGGGACCGTGCAGATCCCGACGAGGACCCCCGCGACGAGCATCCCGGCGAGGCCGCCGCGCTCCATCGCCCGCTGCATCCGCCCGTGGGTCCCCGAGGGGGCCAGCATCGACGGGCCGACGCCCGGCAGGAGGACGTCCTTCAGCATCCACAGCGCCATGAGGAGGGCCACGATCGAGGCGACCCGGGCGACGAGGTGGTCGCGCCCGAGCCAGCCGAGGAAGCTCAGGAGGCCGAGCCCGATGATGAAGTACGTGACCCAGACGGCGCCGACGTAGAGCGACCCCGCGCCGAGGAGGCGGCGCCGCGCCTCGAGCGTCGGCCGGCCGTCCGACGTCACGGCGTTCGCGAGGGTGAGGGTGTACGTCGCGAACAGGACGAGGAGGGCGAATGCGCAGGGGTTGAACCCATCGGCGACGCCGGAGGCGAGGACGGTCGGGACGGTCAGCCCGCCGAACGCCGCGGTGTCGAACGGGACGGCCGCCACGTACGCGGCGGCGACGAGGCCGACGGCCGCGAGGGCGCCCCCGAGCACCGCCGCCGCGACGGGCAGGCCGAGGACGAGGCGCGGGGCCGCCGGAGGTGCCTCGTCGGGTGCGGCCGGCGTCGTCCGGGTCGGGGCGGCGGAGGTCGCCACCGCTCAGGCCTCGATGACGATCGTGCCGTGCATCGTCGGGCTGTCCTTCCCGCCGCAGCACGTGTCGCAGTAGACGTCGTACGTCCCGGGCTTGTCCGGGACCTGCCACACGACCGCCCTCCGGCTCTCCGCCGCGAGCTCCTCCCGCAGCCCGAGGTCGGGCGCGATCATCGTGTGGACGCCGCCCTGGAGGTGCATCGCCGCGTCCTGCGTCCACCAGTCGAGGGTGACGGTGGAGCCGGCCTTCACCCGGATCTCGGCAGGCGTGAAGCCGGCCATCGAGCTCTGGACGCTGATCGTCCCCGCCGCGGTCGCCGGCCGGTTGAGGAAGTCGCCGAAGGCGAGGAACGCCCCAACGGTGAGGACGCCGACGACGACGCCGGCGAAGGCGAGCGGCCGGAGGCGTGCGAGCGTCGTGGGCCGGGACGCGTCGGCGCTCCGGCGGGCGGCACGCGTGGTCATGGCCGGGTGGCCCAGGGAATCACGGGGAGCTCCTCGGGGTGTCGGCGTCGAGCAGGGCGCGGGCCCGCTCGAACTCCTCGGGGGTGATCTCCCCGCGGGCGAGCCGGGCCCGGAGCACGTCGATCGGCGCCCCGGGCTCGGAACGGGGAGTGGGGGTCCGCACGAGGAGCCAGACGAGGACGACCAGGGCGAGGATCCAGATGCCCATCCAGACCCAGCCCGCGAGGCCCATGGTCCAGCCAGTCATCATCGTCGGCACCTCGGTGCGGGCTCGCCGGGGGGACGCCTCCGGCGACGCCTCGAGGATCACGGAACCGCCTCAGGCGCCGATGCGGCGCGGGGCAAGCGCGCCTCAAGATCCGGTCAAGCGCCGGGCCCGCCGGCGGTCCCGCGGCCGGGTCCTGCCTGCCGCGCGACCTGCCGCGCGGGCCCGCCGCCTCAGGCCGCCGCCTCGAGCCGCCGCCTCGAGCCGCCGCCTCGAGCCGCCGCATCAGGCCGCCGGCAGCTCCAGGACGAACGTCGCGCCGCGGCCGGGTCCCGGGCTCTCGGCCCAGGCGCGCCCGCCCATCGCCGCCGCGAGCGCGCGCACGATCGCGAGGCCGATCCCGGACCCGCCGGAGGCGCGGCTCCGGGCGGGGTCGGCGCGGTAGAAGCGCTCGAAGACGGCCTCCAGCTGGTCGCGGGAGAGGCCCGGGCCCTCGTCGGCGACGGCGAGCGCGACCCGCCCGTCGCGCGTCGTCGCGGACACCGTGATCGCCGAGCCGTCGGGGGCGTGGCGGAGAGCGTTCGAGAGGTAGTTCGCGAGGACCTGGGCGACCCGGTCGCGGTCGGCGACCGCGACGGCCGGCCCGCCGCGCAGGTCGAGGCGCACGGACCGCGGCGCGGCCAGCGGCGCGAAGCGGTCGGCGACCTCGCGCGCGAGCCCCGCGATGTCGAGGGGCTCGATCCGCAGCGCGAACTGGCGGGCCTCGGCCCGCCAGAGCTCGGAGAGGTCGTTCACGAGCCTGGTGAGCCGGCCGGTCTCCGCGCGAAGGAGGCGCCAGGTCTCGGCGGTCGGTGCGATGACGCCGTCCTCCAGACCTTCCAGGTACCCGTCGAGCGTCGTGAGCGGCGTCCGCAGCTCGTGGGCCACGTCGCCGACGAGCTGGAGGCGGCGTCGCTCCGTCGCCTCGAGCGAGCCCGCCATCTCGTTGAACGACGCGGCGAGCGCGCCGAGCTCCTCGGGCGCCTCGACCGGCACGCGCTCGGCATAGTGGCCGCCGGCCACCCGCCGCGCCGCCGCCGCGAGCGTCGCCGCCGGCCGCGCGATCCGGGCCGCGACGGCGAGGCTCACGACGGTCGCGCTGACGACGGCGATCACCGTCGCCGCGACGAGGGCGCGCTGCATCGCGTCGTCGAACGCCGCCTGGGTCGCGTCGGCCATCGCCTGCCCCATCTGGTCCCCCGGGAGGTGCCCCATCGCCTCGGCGAAGTAGCCGGGGCCGACGAGGAGTGCCGCCACGGCGACGGTCCCGAGGGTCGCCCCGATGACGACGAGGAAGGCGACGAGGAGCCGGGCGCGGAGCGAGCGGATGAACGGCATCACGCCTCCTCGCGGAGCCGGTAGCCGACGCCGCGGACCGTCTCGACGAAGCGCGGCTGCGCCGGGTCGTCGCCGAGCTTGCGGCGGAGGTTCGCGACGTGGACGTCGACGAGATGGTCGTCGGCGACGAAGTCGATCCCCCAGACGCGGTCGAGGAGCGCCTGCCGCCGGACGACGACGCCGGGGTCGCGGGCGAGGGTCGCCAGGAGGTCGAACTCGATCGTCGTCAGCTCCACGGCCCGGCCGTCGACGCGGACGGATCGGCGGGCCTCGTCGATCTCGAGGCCGGCCGCGATCCGCGAGGCGGGCTCCGCGCCGGGGCCCGCCCCGCGCGGGCGGCGGAGGAGCGCCTTCACCCGGGCCACGAGCTCGCGCGGCGAGAACGGCTTCACGAGGTAGTCGTCGGCGCCGACGCTCAGCCCGACGATCCGGTCGATCTCCTCGCCGCGGGCGGTGAGCATGAGGACGTACGCGTCGGAGAACGTCCGCAGCCGCCGGCAGACCTCGATCCCGTCGATGCCGGGGAGCATGACGTCGAGGATCACGACGTCGGGCGCCGCGGACCGCACGGCCTCGAGGGCGGAAGGGCCGTCCGCCGCGGTCGTCACCGTGAACCCCTCGCGCTCGAGGTAGCCGCGGACGAGGTCGAGAATCGGGGCCTCGTCGTCGACGACGAGGATGCGGGACGGGGACGTGGTCACGTGCGAAGGGTCCGCCACATCCGCGGTTCGCGCAACCGCATGCGGGCCCGGGCCGGGACACCGGCGCGGCGCGGCCGCACCGGCACGGCGGGGCGGCCGGCGGCGTGCAATACTTGAGCGGTGGCTCAACTGTTCGCCTCGGCGATCGACGCCGACCGCTGCGAGGTCGCGTGCCTCCACCCGGCGGCGATCCGCCCGCTCCTCGGCCGGAGCCTCGGCCCGGCGGGCTCGACGGCGGTCGCCGACCTCTTCTCGACCCTCGCCGACCCCTCGCGCGCCCGGATCGTCCACCTCCTCGCGATCGCGGAGGCGGACCTCTGCGTCTGCGACATCGCGCTCGTCCTCGGGATGAGCGTCTCGGCCCTCTCGCATCAGCTCCGGACGCTCCGCGAGCGCGGCGCCGTCGTCCGCCGGAAGGACGGCCGGATCGCCCGCTACCGCCTCGTCGACGATCACCTCCGGGCCCTCGTGCTCGACGCGGCGACGCACGCCGCGGAAGCCTCGGCCTGATCGTGCCCCACGTCCCCGTCAGCGCGGCGGACGCCCACCGGCGGCGCCTCGCCGCCGTCTTCGCGGTCACCGCGACGGTCCTCGCCGTCGAGGTCGTCGGCGGGATCGCGGCGAACAGCCTCGCCCTCCTCGCGGACGCCGGCCACATGCTCACGGACGTCGTCGGCCTCGCCCTCGCCCTCGGCGCGATCTGGTTCGCCCGCCGGCCGCCGTCGAACGGCCGGACGTACGGCTTCCTCCGCGTCGAGATCCTCGCCGCCGTGGCGAACGCGGTCCTCCTCTTCGGCGTCGCCGTCCTCGTCCTCGTCGAGGCCTGGCGTCGCCTCGCGGAGCCGCCGGAGGTCGAGTCCGGTCTCATGCTCGCGGTCGCCGTCCTCGGCCTCGTCGCGAACGCGGCCTCGCTCGTCCTCCTGCGCCGGGCCCAGGGCGAGAGCCTCAACCTGCGGGGGGCGTACCTCGAGGTGCTCGGCGACCTCGCCGGCTCGGCGGCCGTGATCGTGGCCGCCGTCGTCATCGCCACGACGGGCTGGACGGCGGCCGACGCCGTCGCCTCGGCGGCGATCGGGCTCCTCATCCTGCCGCGCACGTGGGGCCTCCTCCGCGAGGCGACCGACGTCCTCCTCGAGGCGACGCCGAAGGGGATGAACCTCGACGAGGTCCGGGCCCACATCCGCGGGCTCGACGGCGTCGTCGACGTCCACGACCTCCACGCCTGGACGATCACCTCGGGCGTGCCCGTCGTCTCGGCCCACGTCGTGCTTGCCGAAGGAGCGGAGGCCCCGGCCGTCCTCGACGAGCTCTGCGGCTGCCTCGCCGGCGACTTCGACATCGAGCACTCCACGTTCCAGCTCGAGGCGGCCGACCGGCGCCGCCTCGAGGAGCGGCACCACGCGTGACCGCGACGACGACGGGCGAGCGCCGCGGTCTCCTCCGCCGGGCGCTGCGGCTCGAGTACCTGACGGTCGGCTGGAACGTCGTCGAGGGCCTCGTCGCGGTCACCGCCGGCATCGCCGCCGGCTCCGTCGCGCTCCTCGGCTTCGGCATCGACAGCTTCGTCGAGTCGGCGTCGGGCTCGGTGATGATCTGGCGGCTCCACGCCGAGCGGCGGGCGGAGGACGAGGAGCGGGTCGAGCAGGTCGAGCAGCGGGCCCGGCGACTCGTCGCCGCCTCGCTCGTCCTCCTCGCCGTCTACATCGGCTGGGATTCCGTGACGTCGCTCGCCGCCGGCGAGCGCCCGGAGCCGTCCCCGGTCGGGATCGCCCTCGGGCTCGCCTCGATCGCCGTCATGCGCTGGCTCGCCCGCGCGAAGCGGGCGGTCGGCGTCGCCCTCGGCAGCCGGGCGATGGCCGCCGACGCATTCCAGACGGACGCCTGCTTCTGGCTCTCCGTCTTCCTCATCATCGGGATCGGTGCGAACGCCCTCGTCGGAGCGTGGTGGGCGGATCCGCTCGCCGCCCTCGCGATGACGGCCCTCATCGGCCGCGAGGCGCTCGAGGCCTGGCGCGGCGAGGAGGCCGAGGCGTCGTGAGATCGCCCCGGGCACGACGCGGCGCGCGGCGCGGTCAGCGGTTCGCGAGCGCCCGCCGGGCCGACCGGACCCATGCCGCCGCGCCGGTCGAGAGCGGCGCTGGGAAGCGGAGGTCGAGCGATTCCGTCCGCCCTCGGACGACGAGGCGCCCGACAAGAGCCGAGAGCGTGATCCCGAGGGCCGCCACGTCGTCGAGCCGGACGCTCCGGACCGCGGCCGCGGAGCGCAGCGCGACCGCGTCCTCGCGGAGGACGACGAGGGACGGGCCCCGGACGCCCGGCCGGCGCGGGTCGTAGAAGGCGCCGAGGACCGGCACCGCCCGCCGCTCCGCCGCCACGGCGGCGCGGGCCTCGGCCGCCTGGCCGAACGCGTCGAGCGGGCCCTCCTCCGGCTCGACCGCCGGGACGCCGTAGAGGCGGCGGAGCGGCGACTCGTCCGCGGCGGCGACGAACCGCCGGATGAGGCGCGCGAGGACCGCGATCTCCGCGCCGAGCTCGGCCGGCAGCCGGTAGGCGCGCCGCCCGCCGTCGGTCGCGACCGCGATGCCCGACCCCGGGCCGGGGAGCACGTCGACCGCGGTGATCCGCTCGACGGGGACGACCTCGACGTCGACGCCCCAATCGCCGAGGAAGCGGTCCGGGTCGGCATGGTCGACGACCCACAGGAGCTGGCGGTCGGTGAGGGCGAGGAGCGCCGCCCGCCGGTCCTCCCGGCGGAACGTGCGGGCGACGATCCCGGCGTCCCGGTCCTCCGGCCGTTCGATCGCGTAGAGGAGCCGCTCGTCGTCGTCGAGGAGGCCGGCAAGACCCCGGAGGAAGCGCTGCGGGAGACCGTCGAGGCGGTACTCGGCGGCCGAGTGCGGCGTCGTGAAGCGGCTCGCCTCGACGCTCGCCCCGGCGCCGTGCCCGGCGCCGTGCCAGGCCCGCCCGCCGAGGATCCGGGCATGGGCGCGGCGCTCGCGGAATCGCTGCCGGGCGTGCTGGACCTCGCGGCCGACGGCGGCCGCGTCGAGCCACGCCGCGTCCTCGGGGACGCCCGCGGCGAGGCGCGCGAGCGCGGGGAGGGGCGAGGGGGCGCCGGCGAGCCGCGCGACGACGACGAGGCGGCCGTCGGCGAGCCATCCGCCCGCCGGCTCCGCCTCGAGCCGGCAGCCCGCGTGCGTCGAGGCCGGCAGGGCGACGACCGCGGCGAGGCGCGTTCCCGCCCCGTCGTCGGTCTCGAGGACGGCCCCGCGGTCGAACCCGAGCCACAGGCCGCCCCGGCGGACGCGCCGCCCGACGAGCTCGTGCCCGACCCGCTCGAAGTCGACGCCCGGCCCGGCGGCGTCCTCGACCTCGAGGAGGAGGGGCGCGTCGGTCGCTGCGGTCACGCCGCCGGCTCCCGCCCCTCGCCGTCGGGGCCGAGGAGGTCCCGCCGCCGGACGCCCTCCCCGTGGACGAAGACGAAGGCCTCGACCCACGCTCCCGACTCGGGCGCCTCCGGCTCGTAGCGGACCGACCACGAGCTGCGGCGGACGGACTCGTCGAGGGCCCACTCGAGGCGCGCCGCCCGCGCGTCGGCGACGGCGCCGACGACCGCCGCCGCGGATGGGTCGAGGACGCCGAGCGCGATCTCGACGTGGCGGAGGCAGAGGCCGTCGGAGCGTTCGAAGCGGTCGCGCCATGGGCGCCCGGCGAGGAGCGCCCCGAGGAGCGCGAGGGAGCGATCCGCGGCCGTCGTGGCCGCCTCGCACGCAACGCACGCGCGCGAGCGGCGGAGGCGCGCCGCGGCGATCGCCCGCCGGGGCGCGCGGTCCGGCCGGGCGAGCCCCTCCGCGAGCGTCCCGAGCGCCGGGCGGCGTCGGCCGGGCGGCAGGGCCCGCGGGGCGAGCCATCGCGCCCGCGCCGCGAGCGACCGGGGAGGGAGGTCCGCGACAGCGGGGAGCACCTCGATGGCGGACCACCAGCCGCGGAGCGACCCGGCGACGGCACGGGCGGCTGCCGCGGGCGACGTCGCGGCCGCGTCGTGGAGGTGCCGCACGCAGAGACGGTCGAGGTCGCGGACGTCCTCCCCCGGCGCGGCCGAGGCGAGGAAGGCGATCGGCCAGCGGGCCGCGGCCGCGCTCGCCGCGCAGGCCGGGCAGGCTCCCGCGTCGAGCGCCCGGCCGAGGGCGTCGGGGCCCCGCTCACGGGCGCGGGCATCGTTGCGCGCCGGCGCAGCTGGCGCGCCGGTCAGGGTTGCCGGGGCAGCCGGCCCAGGACGCGCCGCCTCGCCGTCCCCGCCCTCGGGCGCGGGAGCGCCCCGGATGACCCGGTCGACGTCGTCGCCGGCGACCGCCCCGAGCGCGGCATCGGGGCCGGCCTCCCCGGCCGCTCCGATCCGGGCCCGGATCGCGCCGGCGACGACGGCGATCCGCCAGGGGTCCCGCGCGTCGAGGCGCCGGTCGAGGTGGGGGAGGCAGACCGGCCCATCGGCCCCGAGGGTGCCCGCGGCCTTGCGGACGACCGGCTCGTCGAGGATCCACAGGGCGTGCGCCTCGGCCCACGCGGCCGTGACGCAGAGCGGGCACGGCCCTCCGAGCCACGGCGTCGGGCCGGCCGGGCGCGCCGCCCCGGCCCGTCGGGCGCGCCAGCCGCGAAGGAGCTCCCGGATCGGGATCGTCATCCCCACGACGTCCGGCGCGCGGAACACCCGGCGGGCGTGCCGGAGGCAGAAGCCGCCGGCGCGCATCGCCTCGAGGAACCAGCCGTCGCCGATCGACTCGGCGAAGAGGAAGAAGAGCCGCCGGTCGACCGCGTCGGCGACGAACGAACAGACGACGCAGCGTGCGACCGGCGCCGGCGGGTCCGCCGGCGACGGCGCGTCGACGCCGGCCGGCGCGGCCGCGCGCCCGGCCTCGGTCACGGAGCCACCCGTCGGCCGGCCGGCCGACCGACCGGCCACCGCCGGCGGAGCGCGCGCCAGCGGGCGGCGGCGCGCCGCGTCTCCCTCGCCGTGAGCCGGACGCCTGCGTACCGCTCGAGCGCGTAGTCCGCGGCGAGGAGGTCCAGGCCGAGCGCGCCGCGTCCCGCCGCCCGGAGGCGCCGGGCGTGGGCGGAGGGCGACTCCCCCGCGCGCCGCGCGGTCGCCGGGTCGGTCGCGCGGTCCTCGACGAGCAGGACATACGCGTCGGCGGCGGTCCGCGGGCGTTCGGCGGCGAGCCGGGCGAACCGCGGCAGGCGCGGCCGCGGGGCGCGGAAGCGGAGCGCGGGCAGGACGAGCCGCCGCGACTCCGCCGGCTCCGGAGCCGGCGGCGGGACGCGCGGGCCGCGCGACTCGCGGTCGCGAACGAGGAGGGCGACCGCCGCCGCGGCGACGCCGCCAACGGCGGCCAGGAGGAGGACGAGGATGCCCGTGACGGCCGCGCCACCTCCGGCGGCCGGCGGGCCCGGCACGCCCGGTGCCGGCGCCGGCGGGGCGGCCGACCCTCCGCTCCCGATCACCCCTCGAAGGGCGTCCGACACGGCCGTCCCGGCGTGGGCCAGCGGATCGGTGACGAACCGGACGAGCGTCGCGAGCGGGACGTCGAGGAGGAGCGCCGCGGGGACGCCGAGCGCGAGGACGACGACGACGACCCCGCCGATGAGCGCCGGCCATGCTCGCCGTCCGCGCCAGTCCACGCCCGCCGCGCGGCTCACGGCGTCGAGCCGGGTGAGGCCGATCGCCGCGAGCCCGCCGGCAACGAACAGGAGCGTCGCCGGCAGCGCCTCCGCACCGAACGCCCCGCGGGTCGCCGGCGATGCGCTCCCGATGATCCACGGCACCGCGAGGCCCGGCACGCCTCGCGCGAGGAGCGTCCCGACGGCGAGGTCGTCGGCCGTGGCCTCCCGGTGGCGGGTCCCGCGCCAGGCGGCGAGCGCGAGGAGGAGTCCCGTGGCCCCGGCGGCGGTGGACGCGGGCAGCGCTCCGGCCGCCAGGGACCCCTGGACGGCGGGATCGGCCGCCCAGCCCGCGAGACCGGCCGCCGCGATGGCGGCTCCCCGCCAGGCCGCGCCGGCCGGCGTGGCGGGCGCGGCCCGCCGCGCGGCGACGATCCCGAGCCCGGCCGCGGCGGCGAAGGCGACGACGCCGGGCCCCGCTGCGCCGTGGAGGAGTCCGACCGTCACGGCCGCGTGGACGACGGCGATCCAGGCGCCCTCGGCGACGGCCACGGCGCCGGGGGGCAGGAGGCCGACGAGCCGGTCGCCGAGGTCAGCTCGCGAGGGCGACCGCATCGCACGACCTCCAGTCGGGTCGCAGGAGGGCGACGACCGCCTCGATCCCGAGCCGCCGCGCCCGGGCGGCGTGGGCGGCCGCGTGCGGCCCGAGCGCCACGAGCCGGAGCTCGAACCCGGCCGCGCGGAGCCGCCGGAGCACCCCGCCGAGCGCCGCGACGTCGCGCGACGACACGATCCACACGAGTGCCCCGCCGGGGACGCGCGCGGGCAGGCCGGCGAGGACGTCCTCGAACGGGAGCGAGGGGATCGAGCTGAGGCGCCCGAGCATGTCGGCGATCCGCGTCAGCTGCTCCTGCCCCGCCCTGGGAGCGACGACGGCGGTGTGGGCCGGCGACCATGTCCAGCCGTTCGCGACGAGCCCGCAGGCGGCCCCGTCGGCGAGGAGCCGCCGCGCGAGCGAGGCGGCGGTGACGGCGAGCGACTCCATGACGTCCTCGTCGTACGCGAGGAGCCAGTGCGGTCCCTCGTGGGTCTGCACGTCGAGGGCGACGACGACGTCGCGCGCGATCGGGGGCTCGAACCGCTTGCTCACGGGCCGCCCGACGCGGGCGGACGCGCGGGCGTGGACCCGGCGCCGGGAGTCGCCCGGCTGGAACGGGCGGACGCCGGCGAAGAGCGCCGGATCCTCGTGGAGCCCGCGTCGGGCGCGGCGCGCCCCCTCGAGGGTGACGCTCGCGGCCTCCGACCGGACCGGGACGGTCCGCGGCCGGACGATGAGGTGGGCCGGCTGCGTCGACTCCGCGGTCGCGACGGCGCGCCCGAAGAGGTCCGCGACGCTGAGCGCGACCCGCGAGAGCTCGTAGCGGCCGCGGTGGTCGGCGACGACGTGGACCCGCCGGTCCACCCGCTCGAACGGGCCGAGGGCCCAGACGTTCCGGAGGATCCCGAGGCCCGGCCGGTCGCTCGGCAGGAGCGGCCGCTCCTCGACGACGAGCGACTCGCTGGCGAAGTCGTCGGCCTGGAGCCAGCCGAGCGGGAGGAGCTTCGCGTTGTGGACCGTGACGTCGAGGGCGACCCGGTCGCCCCACACCGCGCGGTCGCGGGTCAGGCGGCGCGTGTACGTGACCCGGGCGAGCCCGTGGCGACTCCACAGTTCGGAGAGCCAGGAAATGGTGACCGCGAGGGCGCCGAGGATCGCGACCCCCGGCACGCCGCCCAGCGCGCCGGCGGCGATCACGACGAGCCCGACAGCGACGCTCGGGCTCACCGCCCGACCGCCCTGCCGGCGATCGCCGCCTTCATCGTGCCCGGACGATCGGGACGGGCACGTCCGCGAGGACGTCGGCGACCACCGCCGCTGTCGTCGCGCCCCGGAGCTCCCGGTCGATGTCGAGGAGGATGCGGTGGGAGAGGACGGCCGGGGCGACGGCCGCGACGTCGTCGGGGAGGACGAACCGGCGGCCGTCGAGGGTCGCCCACGCCTGGCTCGCCCGGTAGAGGGCGACGCTCGCCCGGGGGCTCGCCCCGAGGCGCAGGTCGGGGTGCCCGCGCGTCCGCCGGACGAGGGCCACGAGGTAGCGGGCCACCTCGTCGCCGACGACGGCTGTCCGCGCGGCCTCGCGAAGCGCGCGGAGGTCGGGCGGGGCGAAGGCTGCCTCGACCCGCTCGAGCGGCTCGTCCGTGGCCTGGTAGCGGGCGGCGATCTCGAGCTCCGCGTCCTCGGACGGGTAGCCGAGCTCGATCCGGACGAGGAAGCGGTCGAGCTGGGCCTCGGGAAGGGCGAACGTCCCCTCGAGCTCGATCGGGTTCTGGGTGGCCAGCACGAGGAACGGCTCCGGCAGCCGGCGGGTCTCCCCGTCGACCGACACCTGGCGCTCCTGCATCGCCTCGAGGAGCGCCGCCTGCGTGCGGGGCGTCGCCCGGTTCACCTCGTCGACGAGGAGGACGTTCGTGAAGATCGGCCCGGGCACGAAGCGGAACGTGCCCCCCTCGTAGACGCTGCTGCCCGTGACGTCGCCGGGGAGGAGGTCCGGCGTCCCCTGCACCCGCCCGAAGCCGAGCCCGAGGGCGCGGGCGAACGCCCGGGCGAGGGTCGTCTTGCCGGTCCCGGGGACGTCCTCCACGAGGGCGTGCCCGTCGGCGAGAAGCGCCACGGCGAGGAGCCGGAGGGCCGGCTCGGCCCCGACGACCGCGTTCGCGACCGCCGCCCGGATGCCCGTCCAGAACCGCTCGCCCGCGACCCCCTCCCGCGACGCGCTCGTCGCCCGCGGCTCGGCTCCCACCTGCGGCTCGGCCGCCGGCAGGAGCGCCGTCTCGTCGCTCATCGCGCGGCTCCCCGGAGGGCCATGCCGGCGACGAGGGCCGCGCCCGCCCCCATCGCGACCGTCGCCGCGCCGAACGCGGCGAACGGCGAGAGGACCGTCCAGACGAGGCCCACCCCCGCGCTCGCGACGAGGTCACCGACGCCGTTCACCGTGCCGAGGAGGCCGAAGGCGGTCGCCCGCGCCGTGTCGCCGGCGAGCTCGGCCGTCGAGACGGCCTCGAGGGTGTCCTCGACCGCCGCGAGGAGCCCCGAGCCGACGAAGAGGAGGGCGAGGTACGCTGGGTCGTCGATGGCGGCCGCGAAGGCGAGCGCGGTGCCCGCGGCGACGGCGGCGCCGAGCGCGTAGCCGACGGCGAGGAGGAGGACCGGGCGCCCCGTCCGGTCGCTCAGGGCGCCGACAGGGTACGCGCCGAGGGCGTAGACCGCGTTGCGGAGGACGTAGAGGAGCCCGGCGGTCGCGCCGGCGGCGACGATCCCGAGCGAGGGCGCGAGGAGCGTCGTCGCGGCGAGGATGAGAAGGCTCGGCGCGAAGTCGCCGATCCCGAACAGGCCGACGGCGACGAGGTAGCGCCGGAACCGCGCGGGGAGTCCGACGACGGCGGCCCGGAACGTGCCCGTGGAGCGGCTGCCGGTCGCCGGGTCCCGGACGAAGACGGCGAACGTGAGCGCGGCGAGGATCCCGGGGATGAGCGCGAGGAGGAAGACCGCGCGGAACGCCGCGAGGGGCTCGGTCGCCGTCGCCGCGAACGCCCCGAGGACCGCGACCCCGAGCGCCGGGCCGATCACCGCGCCGATCGTGTCGCCGGCCCGGTGGAATCCGAACGCGCGGCCCCGCGCCTCCGGCGCGACGGACGCGGCGAGCATCGCGTCGCGGACGGGGCCCCGGATCCCCCGGCCGAGCCACCCCACGAGCTTCGCCCCGAGGACGACCGGCCACGAGCCGGCGAGAGCGAGCCCGAGCGGCATGATCCCGGTGAGCGTGTAGCCGACGACGGCGATGCCCCAGCGGCTGGCGGTCCGGTCGCCGATCCAGCCGGACCCGAGCTTCACGAAGCTCGCCAGCGCGTCGGAGGCGCCCTCGATGACGCCGAGGGCGACGGGCGGGAGGCCGAGGACCCCGAGGAACCCCGGCAGGACCGCCGTCGCCGTCTCGTGACTGGCGTCTGAGAAGAGGCTCGTGATTCCCATCGCGGCGACGTTCCGGTTGAGCCACCGCGCGCCGGTTGCCGCCGACGTGCCGCTCGACGCCCGTGCCTCGACGCCCGCCGCCGTCGCCATGCCGGTCGACGCCCGTGCCTCGACGCCCACCGCCGCCGCCGTGCCGCTCGTCGGGTCAGCCATCGGTCGACGCCCGGAAGCCGAGGAGCGCCGCGGCCTCGCCCACCGCCGCGACCTCGGAGCGCGTCCGCAGGTGCCGGCGGTCGTGGGCGCTGTGCGCGACGAGGCCGGCGAGCCGATCCGCGACGGCGACGAGCCGCGCGCGCTGGGCGGCGGCGACCTCTGCCCACGCCGCCGTCCGGCGCGCGGAGGCGAGGCGGTCGAGGCTCTCGAGGTCGGGGATGCACGGCTCGGCGGCGGCGAGCGTCGCGCGCCACGCGGGAAGACGGAGGAGGTCGAGGATGCGCGCCGAGGCGCCGGCGACCGCCACGTCCACCTGCTCGCAGACGGGACAATCCACGGCCCCCGGATCCCCCGCGCGTCGGCCGCGCCGCGGCCGCGGCGCCCGGCGGCCCCGGTCCTCGAGGTCGGCGAGGCGGAGCCGCAGGATCGACTCGAGGAGGATCGCGCTGCCCACGGGTGTCCCCTCCGCCGCGGTGTCGATCGCGAGGACGAGCCCACCGTGCTCTGGGCAGAACCCGCGCCCCCGGGCGAGGCGCTCGCGGAAGTCGACGTCGGTCACGCTCTCCCAGAGGAACGACCCGACGAAGCGACGCGCCGAGCGCTCGCGGAGCCGGCAGAGCGGGCAGCCTGGCTCCGCGAAGAGGTCGGCAAGGGCGACATCGCCGACCTCTTCGACCGGGGGGCGGGGCCGCGGATCGGCGCGCTCGCCGCCGATCGCTGGCCCGGCCGCGGTCGCGACGGTCGTGTTTCTGTCGTCCATGCCATCTCCCGGCCCGGGAGACCACAATGGCCCCCGGCCTGCACGAGCAGTCCAGGGGCCATCATCCCGATCGGGCTGTTCAGACGTCGAGCGTCTCGGCGGACACCATCGCCTTTGGGCGGTGAGCGTAGGCCACGAGCGGGGAGTCGTCAAACGAGGCCGCCCGCCACGACGTCGCCGGCCGCGGAGCCGGGCCGCGGTGATGGCGTCGCCGGCGGGCCGGGCATCGTCCCCGCCCCGGCAGCGCGGCGGCCGCTCCCCGCCCCCGGTGGCGCGGCCGTCCCCGCTCCCCGATGCGGCCCTCTGGATCACTGCGCAGGACGATGCGGCCGTCCGCTCCCCGTTGGGGCCACCGTCGCCCTCGCCCGGGCCCCCTCGCGAGCTGGACCGAGCTCGACACGGAGGGCCACCGGGGGATCTGCCCGGCGGTGGATCCCCGTCGGCCGGGCAGGCGATGACGAATGATCTCTGGACCGGCATTGGGGAGCCGGGCCGACCGCGCGCCTGCTCCGTGGGCCGGCACCAGGGCCGCGCCGCCTCGTCGCAGGGCGCCACCCCGTGGCCGGCACCAGGGCCGCGCCGCCTCGTCGCAGGGCGGCACCAGGGCCCGCGGCGCGGGCACCCCCCGCCGGCGCCGGGTCAGTGGCTCGCGAGCCGCTCGGCGAGCGACCGCCCCGTCGGCGGCCGGCCAGTCGCCTCTGCGCGGCGGTCGAGCCGGGAGAGGGCTCCCTGCGCGTACCGGATCCCCAGCCAGCGGAGCGGCTCGACCTCCCAGTCGGGGCTCCGGTGGCCGACGAGCGGCAACTCCGTGAGCGGCGTGCGCTCGCCCGCGACGAGGTCGGCGAGCGTCCGGCCGGCGAGGTTCGCCGTCGAGACGCCGTGGCCGACGTACCCGCGGGCGGTCGCGATCCCGGACCGCCGGTCGAACGCGATCGTCGGGTGCCAGTCGCGCGGCATCCCGAGGGGCCCGCCCCAGGCGTGGGTGAAGCGGACGTCGCGAAGGGCCGGGAACCACGCCCGGGCGAAGCCGCGAAGCATCTCGTGGGTCGCCGCGTGGCGGTCGTACGCGTCGCGGATCGGCGAGCCGAGGCGGTACGGCGCCCCGCGCCCGCCGAAGAGGATCCGGCCGTCCTCCGTCCGCGACAGGTAGTCGATCGAGAGGCGGGCCGAGGCGACGACCTCGCGGCCGGCCCACCCGATCTCGGCCCACCGCGCGTCGGAGAGTGGCTCGGTGAGGACGATGAGCGAGTACATCGGGACGAGCTGCCGGTGGAGCTGCGCGAGGCGGACGAGGTACGCCTCCCCGGCGAGGACGACGACCGGGGCCCGGATCTCGCCGCGCGGCGTGAGCAGGGCGGCGGGCGCCCCTCCGGCGGCGGCTCGGATGCCGGTGACCGGGGTCCGCTCGACGATCCGGGCCCCCATCCGCTCGACGGCGGTCGCGAGCCCGCGCACGAGGCGGCCGGGGTGGATGACCGCCGCGTCCGGCGTCCGGAGGCCGGCGACGGCGCCGGCGATCCGGACCCGCGCGGCGACGCCGGCGCCGTCGAGGAGCTCGTACCGGTCGCCGAAGCCGAACCGCTCGTATTCGCGGTACGCCGCCTCGATCGCCGGGACATGGTGCGGCCCGCGCGCCACGAGGAGCTCGCCGCCCTTGTGGAAGCCGGCGTCGATCCCCGCCTCCGCCGCCGCCCGGCCGACCTCGTCGACGGCGTCGTACGTCGCATGCTGGAGGCGGCGGGCGGCATCCTCCCCGTGCAGCCGGGCGAGGCGCTCGATCGAGATGTTGAGATCCGGCGCGCACCAGGCCCCGTTGCGGCCGGAGGCCCCGAACCCCGCGACCTCCGCCTCGGCGACGACGACGCGCAGGCCGGGCTGCCGCCGGAGGAGGTACCAGGCGGTCCAGAGTCCCGTGTACCCGGCGCCGAGGATCGCGACGTCGCAGGCCGTCGACCCGTCGAGCGGCGGCCGCGGCGCGAGATCGCCGCTCGACTCCAGCCAGTACGAGACGCCGGCGTAGTCGTCCACGGGCCAAGCGTAGGGGAGCGGCGGCCGCGCGACGCGGGCGTTGCGCGACGCGGGCGTTGCGCCCGGCGCGCCGCCGCGGCCGCGGGGCGCGAGCGTCGCGCCCGACGCGCCGAATGCCCGTCACCGGGCACGCGGCCCCGGCACAGGCCCGGGTATGCCCCGCCGCCCTTCCGTATCCTTCGGGCCATGACCCCCGATCCCCGGACGCGACGCGGGCGCCTCCGCGGGATCCTCCTCGACGTCGAGCCGCTCCGGCGCGACCGCGACTACCGGCTCCTCTGGATCGGGCAGCTCGTGAGCGGCGGAGGGCGCCAGGTCACGGTCGTGGCGCTGCCCTTCCAGCTCTACGTCCTGACCGGCTCGACCCTCGCCGTCGGGCTCCTCGCGCTCGTCCAGCTCGTGCCGATTCTTGCCTTCGCCCTCGGCGGCGGCGCGATCGCCGACGCCGTCGACCGGCGGCGCCTCCTCCTCGCCACCCAGCTCGGGCTCGCCGCGGCGAGCACGGCGTTCTTCTGGCTCGCCCTCACCCCTGGCACGCCCGTCTGGACCTACTACGCCGTCGCCTTCGTCGCCGCGGGCCTCGGCGCCGTGGACCAGCCGGCCCGCACCTCGGCGATCCCGCGCCTCGTGCCGGTGGCGCGGCTGCCGGCGGCGATCGCCCTGAACCAGCTCGGCTTCCAGGCGATGGCCGTGGCCGGGCCCGCGCTCGGCGGGGTCCTGATCGCGACGATCGGGGTCGCCGCCGCGTTCTTCGTCGACGCCGTCACGTTCGGGGCGGCGATCCTCGCTCTTCTCGTCATCGCCCCGATCCCGCCCCACCCGGACGCGGCCCGCCCGAGCCTCGGCACCGTCGCGGTGGGGCTCCGGTTCGTCCGCGGCCGCCGCGTCGTCCTCTCGACGTTCGTCATCGACCTCGTGGCGATGGTCTTCGGGATGCCGACCTCCCTGTTCCCCGCCCTCGCCCTCGGCGTGTTCGCCGCCGGGCCGGCCGGCGTCGGCCTCATGGTCGCGGCTCCGGCCGCGGGGGCCCTCGTCGGTGCCGCGCTCTCGGGCTGGGTCGGCCGGCTCGTCCATCCCGGGCGGGCCGTCATCGGCGCGGTGGCCGTCTGGGGCGTCGCGATCACGGCCTTCGGGCTCTCGACGTTCAGCTTCGCCCTCGCCCTCGCCTTCCTCGCCGTGGCGGGGGCGGCCGACGTCTTCAGCGCGGTCCTGCGGTCGGCGATCGTCCAGCTCGACACGCCGGACGCGCTCCGCGGCCGGGTCGCCTCGATCCACATCCTCGTCGTGACGAGCGGCCCGCGCCTCGGCGACGCGGAGGCGGCCGCCGTTGCGGCGGTCGTCGGCCCGCAGCTGTCGGTCGTGTCGGGCGGGATCCTCTGCCTCGTGGGGCTGGCGGGCGTCGTGCGGCGCTATCCGGAGCTCCGCCGCTACGTGTCGCCGGCGCTCCGCGCACCCGAGCCGGTCCCCTGAGCCTCGGGCGGTCGGTCGCGTGCGGCGCCTCCGCCCGGACAAGGTCACGGGCTCGTCCTCGAGGTCGCTGGGGGCGGAGCGTGCCGGGTGCGGAGCATCGTGCGGAAGGGGTCAGCCCGCGGGCCCGTCCTCTGCGACGGTGACGTCCGCCACCTCGGCCGCGAGCGCCACGACGAGGTCCGCGGCGGCGAGGTGGAGGTTGACCCCGTGGGCCCCGCCCCCGATCGCGACCCGCGGAAGCCCGGCGATCGACGCGTCGGCGACAACAGGCCAGGCATGGGAGGCGCCGAATGGCGTGATCGCGCCGCGCTCGTAGCCGGTGGCCGCCTTCGCCTCCTCCTGGTCGGGCAGCGAGAGGCGGGTCACGCCGAGGTGCGCGCGGAGCTTCGGCCAGTCGAACCGCCGCCCCGCCGGCACGAGGACGAAGACGTAGTCATCCGCGCCGCGGCGCACGACGATCGTCCGGAGGAGCGACCCGAGCTCGATCCCCTGGAGCCGCGCGCTCTCCTCGGGTCCGTGCGGACGCGCCGTGCGGATGACGCTGAACGGCACGCCGGAGCCGGCGATCGCGCGGATCGCGGGCGTGTCGGCGGGCTCGGGGCCGGGGACGCTGGGCGCGGGGCCGGGGACGCTCACCGCAACAGCGTAGCGGACACGCGCCGGATCGCCGCGGGACGGCCACCGGACGACGACCTCGTGCAGGTCGGCCGCGTGCGGCGCGGTCGCACCGGAGACGGAGTCGGTCCGGAACGCGATCGAGGGAGCCGCGTCGAGCCCGCGGGGACGGGGCCGCGCGGCGGCCGCGCCCCCGGCGTGGCATCCTCGCACCATGACCGCTCTCGACCCGCGCCAGGTCCTCGGCGACATCGACGGCGGGCGCGTCCTCGACGTCGCGACCGGCGCCGGCGGCTTCGTCGGCTTCCTCCTCGACGGCCTCCGCGGCCACGGCGAGATCATCGGGATCGACGCGAACCCGGCCCGCGGCGCCGCCTTCGCCGAGGCGTTCGGCGACCGCGACGACGTCCGCTTCGTCGAGATGGACGCCCACCGCCTCGCCTTCGCCGACGGGTCGTTCGACACCGTCTGCGTGTCGAACTCCCTCCATCACTTCGCCGACCCGGCACCCGTCCTCGCCGAGATGCTCCGCGTCGTCCGGCCGGGCGGCCACGTCGTCGTCAACGAGATGTACCGCGACAGCCAGTCCGAGACGCAGATGACGCACGTCCTCCTCCATCACTGGTGGGCGGCCGTGAACACCGCCGGCGGCGAGGTCCACCGGGAGACGTACCGGCGGGCCGAGATCCTGGCGATCCTCGACGACCTCGGGCTCGCCGGCCTCCGCCTGGCCGACGTTGCCGACCCCGACGAGGACCCGCACGACCCGGCGACGCTCGCCGACCTCGAGGCCGCGATCGACCGTCACGTCGCGCTCGCCGCCGGGCACCCCGACCTCGAGCGACGCGGCGAGGAGCTCCGGGCCCGGCTGCGCGCGACCGGCGCCCGCGGCGCGACCCAGCTCGTGGCCGTCGGCCGCCGCTGACGACCGGCCCGTCGCGGCCCGCATCGCGGGGTCCCGGCGGCGGGTGCGGCGGCCCATACTCGACCCGTGACCGTGCTCCGTGAGCGCCTCGCGCCCACCAGGAGGCTCCGCGAGCTGCGGCGCGAGTTCGACCGCGCGATTTTCGTCCTCGCCGCAGGCGACCTCGTCGCGAGCTTCGGGTTCAGCCTCGTCTTCCCGTTCCTCACGATCTACCTGACGGCCGAGCTCGGCGCGACCGCCCTCGCCGCCGGCGCCGTCGTCGGGCTCTACGCGGTCGTCTCGATCGTCTCGAACGCCGTTGGCGGCTGGCTCGCCGACCGGGTCGGGCGCAAGCCGGTCATGGTCGTCTCGATCATCCTGACCGCCGCGACCGTCGCCGCGATGGGCCTCGTCCGGGACCTGGCCTGGGTCGCCGCCCTCACCCTCCTCCTCGGCCTCGTCGACCCGCCGTTCGTCCCGGCAGCGCGGGCCGCCGTCGCCGACGTCGTCCCGGTCGAGCGGCGCCCGCGCGCGTACGGCCTCCTGGCGATGGCCTCGAGCGTCGGCTGGATCGCGGGCCCGTCGGTCGGCGCCGGGCTCTCGAACCTCGGGTACGGGGTCCTGTTCGTGACCGCCGGCGTGATCATCGCCGGCTACGCGGTGATCCTCGTCGTCGGCCTCCGCGAGACGCGGCCGGGGATCCACCCCGCGGCCGGCGTGCCAGGCCCGGCCGATGTGGCGGGCCAGGCCGGGGAGGGCGGCCCCGGGATCGCCGGGGAGGGGGCGCCGGCGCTCCCCGCCGCGCCGCCGGCCTCGTCGCCCCCGGCCGGGGCGGCGGTCCGTGGCGGCGCCCGGCCCCTGGGCCCGCGACGGATCCTCGCCCTCTTCCTCCTCCTCGCGGTGGCGGTCCACGCCGCGTCGTTCCAGTGGGTCGTCACCCTCCCGATCCACGCCCACGCCCGCCTCGACGTCTCGACCGCGACCTGGGGCCTCCTCTTCGCCCTCAACGGGATCCTCATCTTCGTCTTCCAGCTCCGCGTGGCGTCGCTCGCCGAGCGGCGGTCCCGGCCGCGGTTCATGGCCGTGGGCATGGCCTGGTACGGGCTCGGGTACCTCGTGATCGGGATCGTCCCGGGGACCGACCTCGCGATCGCCGCGCTCGCCGGCACGGTCGTCCTCGCCACGCTCGGCGAGATGTTCGTCTTCCCCGTCGAGACGTCGTTCGTCTCCGAGCTGTCGCCGCCCGCGCTCCGGGGGCGCTACCAGGGCTACCTCGGGGCGGCCATGGGCCTCGGCTCGGCGATCGGGCCGGTCGCCGGCGGCCTCGTCCTCGACGTCGCCCCGGGAGCGACCCTGTGGCTGGCCACGGCCGCGACGTGCGCCGGGATCGCGGCCGGCCTCTGGTGGCTCGGCGGCCGGGTCCCCCCGGCGCCGGACGAGGGAGGCACGACGCCCGTCTGAATGTCCTGAAGAAGGGGGACGCGTGGCGGCCTGCGTCCCCCTACAGGTCCGCCACGTCGATGAGGCCGCGGCGGATCGCGTACTTGAGGAGCTCGACCCGGTCGTGGAAGCCGAGCTTCTCCATGACGTTGGCCCGGTAGTTGTGGACGGTCTGCTCGGCGAGGTGGAGCGTCCGGGCGATCTCCCGGTTCGTGTGGCCGACCGCGGCGAGGAGCATGACCTCGCGCTCGCGCTCGCTCAGGGTCTCGTACGGGTCCTCGAGCGTGCCGCCGGGCGTCTTCAGGACGTACGTGTTGACCATCCGGGTCACGATCGAGGGGCTCACGTACGTCTGCCCGCGGCTGATCGAGCGGATCGCGGTCACGAAGTCCGACACCTGGGCCTCGCGGGTGAGGAAGCCGTCGGCGCCGGCCTTGATCGCCAGGGAGAACTGCTCGCTCGAGCAGCGGCACTCGACGGCGAGGATCCGGATCCCCGGCTTCGCCGCGCGGATCGCCTCGATCATCTGAAACGAGGTGCAGCCGGAGTGGTCGTACGGGAGGCACTCGGTGACGACGACGTCGGCGCCCGACGCGAGGACCTCCTCGCGCATCGCCTCGCGGCTCGAGGCCTCGCCGAGCACGCGCATGTCCGGCTCGGCGTCGATCACCTCGCGGAGCCCGACGTTGAGCATGGGGAAGTCGAAGATCGCGAGGAGGACGCCGAGCTGCCGTCCGCTCCCCGGGATGCTCCCGCTCGTGCTCACGTCACCTCACCGTCGTGCATCGCGCGCCGATGCCGCGCCGGGACGCTCGTGCCACTATCCGCCGACGGGGGTGGGGTGGGCGTAGGGCCATCGGTCGCGTTGCGCGATCCGTGTGGCCCACGGCGCGAGGGACGTGGGGCCCTCGTCGACGCCCGAGGGCGTGCCGGTCCCGTGCCCGGCGCCGGGTCCGCCGTCCTACTGGCGCCCGCTCGACTCCCCGTGGCAGAACGTGCACATCCCCTCGCGCGACGCGAGGTCGTGTGGCGCCTTCACCGCGGTCGTCGTCGCCGGCGCGTGGCAGGCGGTGCACATGTCGTTCGTCCGGTCCGCGTGGTCGCGGGGGAGCGCCCCGACCTTGCCGGCGACGTGGCACGTGAGGCACTGGCCGTCGGCGGGCGTCGGGTGGAGGTAGAGCGGGGCCTCCTGCGACGACCCCTGGTGGCAGAGCCAGCAGGTGCTCTCGGAGCGGTTCTGCATGCTCGCCGGGAGCGGCGCCTTCGAGCCGTGGCAGGAGAGGCACGCCACGTTCCGGTGGGTCGAGTGCGGCCGGGACTCCGCCGCCGGGGTCGTCGCCGTGTGGCAGAGGAGGCACTGGTCGGCGTGGATCCCCACGTGGCCGGGCGCCGTCTGCACGAGCCGGTCGCTGGCGTGGCAGGAGAGGCACGCCGTCCAGCCCTCGAGGGGGTGCCCGATCGGTGGGATCGGGACGTTCCCGACGCCGCCGTCGGCGGTCGTGTGGCAGGCGAGGCAGTTCGAGCCCGCTGGCATCTCGAGGGCGACGGCCGGCGGCTTCGGCGACGGCGTGCCGCCGATCGGTCCCGGGCTCCCGGCGGGAGCGGTGAGGGCAGGGGTCGGCGACGGCGACGTCGTCGGTCCCGGCCCGAGACCTGCCTGGAGGACGCCCGACCGGATGACGCCGAGGCCGAGCGCGACGCCGAAGGCGACGGCCGCGACCGCCGCGACCAGGCCGAGGACGAGGCGGCCGAACCGGCGGCCGCTCACGTCGCGCCTCCGGGCCAGCCGGCCGCCGACGCGGCGAGGGCGGCGTCCGCGTCCGGATCCGGCGGCTCGGGCGCGGGCCCATCGGGGCCGGTCGCGGCGGCGATGAGGACCGGCTCCGGCGCGAGGACCGGCTCCGGCGCGAGGACCGGCGCGCTCGTCCCGAGGAACGCCCCCGCGAGGTGGCCGCGATGCTCGTCCATCGGGAGGTAGCGCTCGGCGAGCGTGTAGACGAGCCCGAAGAAGCCGAACGCGCCGACGACGACGGCGATCTCGACGAGCGACGGGACGTACTCCGCGAACGGCGTGGAGACGGTTCCGGCGACGGCCGAGTTCGGGACGACCTGGCCCGCAGCCACGAAGACCGTCCGGTCGACGGCGATCCCGACGAACGTCAGGCAGGACGCCGCGAAGAGGCCGGGCGTCGTCCGCGTCCGGGGCCAGAGGAGGAGGCCGATCGGGAGCGCGAGCCCGATGACGACGCGGCCGATCCAGAAGAGCGGCGCGAGCGGCCCGACGAGGATCGCCGCGGTCGCGTCCGCGAGGCCGGGGACGGCGCCGTAGAGGCCGAACATCATCTGCCAGGCGACGACGAGGACCGTCACCGGCAGCATGATCGCGAGGAGGAGCCGGATCGCGGGGATCGCGAGCGTGCCCGCCCGCTCGTGGCCGGTGAGCCGGTAGTGGTGGACGAGCGCGAAGACGATCCCGAGGAGCGCGACGCCCGACAGGAGGGCCGTGGCGACCATCGCCGGCGGGGTGAACGCGCCGTGCCAGAACGACCGCGCGGCGAGGATCCCGAAGACCGCGCCGAGGGTCGTGGGCGCGAGGACCGCGGTGATCGAGGACAGGATGCAGGCGATCCGGTGGATCCCCCACCGCCCCGTGAACATGCTCCAGACCTCGGTCACGAGGAAGACGAGGTAGATGCCGTAGAACACGCCCATCCACCACATCGGCGAGAGGGGCGACGGGCTGAGGACGGCCCCGAAGACCATCCGCACCGGGTAGTGGAGGTCGAGGGCGATGATCCCGAACGCGGTGACGAGGCTCAGGAGGGCGAGGATCGCGTGACGCTTCTCGAGGGGCAGGAACATCTCGACCCCGAAGACGGTCCCGAGCGAGGAGGCGAGGCAGAGGCCGCTCGTCGTGATCGCGAAGAAGACGTACGCGGTGATGAGGATCCCCCACTCGAAGCTCGGGGAGGTGCCGAGGACCTCCCACCCGGGCGGCAGGCTGAGGACCGCCCCCCCCGCCCCGATCCCGCACATGACGAGGAGGAGGCCGAGCCACAGCTTCAGGGCCCGTGGCGTGGCGGCGACCTCGGCTCCGAGGGCCCGGAGGACGGCGCGCGGGCTGGGGTCCAGGGACCGGCCGGCGACGTGGACGGACATCACTCCACCTCGCCTTCGAGCCCGGTGTAGAAGACGCGGGGCCGCGTCCCGAGCGACGGCTTCATCGCCCGGACGCGCCGCTCGGTGAGCGCGACGCTCACGGCGCTCGCCGGGTCGTTCCGGTCGCCGAAGATCCGGGCGTTCACCGGGCAGACCTCGGCGCACGCCGGGAGCTTCCCGCGGCTGATCCGGTGGTAGCAGAACGTGCACTTGTCGACGACGCCGGCAGTCCCCTTCGGGGTCTGCTCGCCGGCCGGGACCATGTAGCGGGCCCCGTACGGGCAGGCCTCGAGGCAGTAGCCGCAGCCGATGCACCGTCCCTCGTCGACGAGGACGACGCCGTCGGGGGTCACGTACGTTGCGCTCACCGGGCAGACCCACGTGCAGGGCGGGTTCTCGCACTGCATGCACGTCCGGGGCACGAAGTACGCGTTCGCGACGGCCTCGGCGGGGATCGCCGCCTCGCCCGCCGGGAAGCTGCCGATGCCGCCGTCGGGCGACGTGACGGCGACGCTCCCGTCGCGGCCGAGGACGTGGAGCTCGACCCACGTCCGGTTCGTCTCCGGCTCCGCGGGGACGTCGTTCTCGAGCTTGCACGCCTCGACGCAGCGGCCGCAGCCGATGCACGTCGTCGTGTCCATGACGAATGCCCAGTCGTGGGCCGTCGGGTCGTGGGCCGGCGGCGTCGGGGGCTCCGCCGCCCGCGCGGTCGTCCCCGCGCCGGCCGGGCCCTCGCCCGCGAGGATCCGCGCGCCGAGGAGCGCGGGGAGGGCCGCCAGGCCGCCCTGGAGCACCCGTCGCCGGGAAAGCCCCGCGCCGCCCCTCGGCCGCCCGTCGCCCGGCATCATGTCGCGATCGCTCATCGGGACGCTCCTAGTCGCCCGGGCCCGCGGCCCGATGGCAGGACCGGCAGACGGCGTCGGGGGATTCGACGTGCCCGGCCGGGAGCGGCTTGAGGCCGGCCGGCGCGTGGCACACGACGCACGCGGGCAGCTTCGCCAGCGGGTGCGAGATGTCGGGCGGGGTCGCGGCCGTCGCCGTGTGCGGGTCGTGGCAGGCGCGGCAGGTCGCCCCGCCGTAGTGCTCGGTGAGCGTCACCTGGGGGAACGCCGCGGGCCGCCCGGCGATCCGCTCGTGGCAGACGACGCAGAGGTCGGGGCGCGGCTCGGCGATCGTCCCCGGCAGAGCACCGACGACGACGTTCGCGTCGGTCGCCGGGACGGGCGCGGTCGCGGCGTGCTCGCCGAGCGGCCCATGGCAGCTCTCGCAGGTCACGACCGCGTGCGGCGCGGCCTGCCAGGGGGAGAACTCGGCGGTGTGGCAGCGCTGGCAGAGGGTCGAGTCCGCGTAGCGGGGCGTGAGGGCCGCCCATGACTGCGCGTTCCGCTCCGGGTGGAAGCCATACTCGCCATAGGCCCAGGGCACGGCGATCGCGATCCCGACCGCGCCGACGCCGAGGAGGGCCACGAGGCCGGCGCCGGCGATCCCGAGCCGCAGCGCGCCGCGGCGGGTCGTCGGGCGGAGGCGGCGGAGGACGCGCCGGGCGCCGGCGAGGCGCACCTGAGCGGAGTCGGGCGCCGGAGCGGAGTGGGGCGCCGGAGCGGAGTCGAGGGCGCCCGCCGGGCGGTCGAGCGACGCGTCGGCCGCCAGCGCCGGCAGCGGGTCGTGCGCCGGCACCGGGTCGTGCGCCGGCGCGGGGTCGGGCATCGGGTCGTGCGCCGGCGCGGGGTCGGGCATCGGGCCGGTCACAGCTCGGCGGCCTGGATCACGCCGCGCCGGAGAGCGTAGCGGAGGAGCTCCACCCGGTCGCGGAACCCGAGCTTCGCCATGATCGCCGCGCGGTGGCTGTGGACCGTCTGCTCCGAGAGGTTCAGCGCCAGCGCGATCTCGCGGTTCGTGTGACCGTACGCGGCGAGGCGGAGGACCTCGCGGGACCGCTCGCTCAGGGCGTCGTACACGTCGTCGGCGGTCGCCTCGGGCGTGCGCCGGACGTACGTGTCCACCATCCGGGTGACGATCGCCGGGCTCACGTACGTCTCCCCGCGGGCAAGGCGGTGGATCGCCTCGACGACGTCGCCCACGGCCGCCTCGCGGGTGAGGTAGCCGTCCGCGCCGGCCCGGAGAGCCCGCGAGAACTGCTCGCTCGCGCAGCGGCACTCCACGGCGAGGATCCGCGTCCCCGGGGCTGCCGCCCGGATCGCCTCGATCGCCTCGAACGACGCGCAGCCCGACCCGGAGCCCGGGACGCACTCCGAGATCACGATGTCGGCGGGGGTCCGGGCAGCCTGCTCACGGAGCGACGCGCGGTCGTCGACGACGCCCACGACGCGCATGTCGGGCTGGGCCTCGATCACCGCGCGATACCCGGCGACGAGGGCCGGGAAGTCGAAGATCGCGAGGAGGATCCCGAGGCGCGGACCGCCGCCCGGCGTCGCGTCGCTCACGCCGCTCGTGCCCGGGCCGTCCGGCCCGCTCATCCCTGCGCCGTGGCGTCGCGGCCGCGCCGGCGGAGGATGAGCGCCCACGTGATCGGCGTCGCCTCGAGCGCCACGACGGCGGCCACGACGCCCACCGTCGCCGCGCCCGTCCCGAGGGTGAAGAGGAGGACATGGCAGACGACGAAGAAGACGACGAACACGACGAACATCGTCAGGGCGCTGAGGGCGAGCCAGGCCCCGATCTGGGACCGGCCGCCCGTCCCCGGCGCGCGGACGAGCGCGAAGCCCAGCACGAGGAGCCAGATGAGGATCGCCAGCAAGATCTCGAGCGGGTCCACCTGTGTCACCTCGTGTCGCGACGGGCGGCGGCCGTGCCTCCCCGTGCGCTGACCACTCTCCGCCCCCGGCGGGCCCGGCACCACCGCACGGGCGACCGTTCTTCACCCGACGATCGCGGGGAATCGCGGCGACGATCGCGGGGAAGCGCGGCGACGATCGGAGCGATCGCGGCGACGGTCGGAGGCAACGCGGGCAACGGTCGTCGCCCGCCCGGCAACGGGTGTCGTTCCGGCGTGATGCGCGGGGCCCGGGCCAGCGACGGGAACGGGACCTCGCGCTCGCGCGCCGGACGGCCCGCGGGTTCGCCGAGCGCTAGGCCGAGGTCCGGTGCGGCGTCGTGATCGCGGCGGGGGCGACGGCGGGCACGCCGGCCCGCGCCGGGGCCGGGCCGAGCGCCCAGGGCGCCGCCGTGGAACGCAGCGGGATCACCGCGAGGAGCATGGCCAGGCTGCCGTACCAGAGCGCCGGGAGCGCGAGCATCGCGCCCACCAGGACCGTCCAGCGGCGGTCGGTCCGCGCCCCCCACGCGACGACGGCGACGGCGACGGGAAGCCGGACGGCGAGCGGGATTCCGACGGCCGACCACGTCCCCGTCGTCCGGCCGGCGCTCTCCGCCAGGACGGCGAGCCAGTCGAGCCAGGCGTGGGAGGCGAGCGCGAACGAGATCCCGGCGACGGCGGCCGTGGCCGCGCCGGCGATCGCGAGGTGCCGCCACTCGCGGCGGACCGCGAACCACACGAGGCCGATCCCGGGCGTGACCTTCGTGAGGAGGACGAAGGCCCACGCGGCCGGCCAGCGGAAGCCGGCGACGATCGCCGCCGCGAGGAGGAGGTGGATATTGCCGCCCGCGATCTCGAACGTCGCGAACGCGATCCCGGCGACCCACAGCCGGGCGCCCGTGAGCCAGCGAACGGCGAGGAGGAGGACTGCCGTCCAGAGGGCGAGGAAGCCCGGCCACGGGAGGGCCCGGAGCGGGGCGAGGCCCTGGAGGAACGCCGGCGAGTAGACGTACGCGACCGGGGCCGTCCAGTCGGACCGGGCGTACGGGTCGCCGAGCGACGGCATCCAGTAGCAGTACGCGTCGCGCCCGGTCGCCCATGGCGCCGAGGCGGGGGACGAGAGCGCGAGGACGAGCCCGACGACGAGCGCCGCCACCACGACCCCGACCGCCTCGGCGCGCAGCGCGGCCAGTCCCCTCCGGGTTCCCTCGCGTGCCCACCGGCGCGCGACGACGTGCGACATGCGACGCGGCACCCCCGCGGGCGAGCGGCGGACCGTCGAGCGCGCTCGCCCCGGCGCATCCTGCCACGTTCCCGCCCGAGGATCGTCCGCGCGCCCGCCCCGCGCCCAGTGCCGTTCGTCGCCCCGCGCCCGGCGACCGCTTGACTGAATCATCGTTCAGTCATAGGGTCATGAGTGAATGGTCATTCACCAACCGCCTCCCGACCTGGCCCTGGCCGCCCCCGCGCGGCGTTCCCCGCGCGGCCGCGGCGACGCGGGGCGGATCGCCGCGCGGCGCCGGATCCTCGACGTCGCGCGGACGCTCTTCGCTGAGCGGGGGTTCGCCGCGACCCGCGTGGCGGACGTCGCCCGGCGGGCGGGGATGAGCCCGGGCAACGTCTACCGGCACGTCGACTCGAAGGAGGCGGTCCTCCGGGCGATCCTCGGCGAGGGCCTCGACGGGCTCGAGGCGACGATCGTCGAGGTCGCCGACGGCTACGGGCCGGCGCGCCGGAAGCTCGAGCTCCTCATCGATCGGACGATCGCGTTCCACGCCGCGAACCCGGAGCTGGCGATCGTCCTCGGCAGCCTCGCCGGCGATGTCGGCGCCGAGGCGCTCGCCGGGCTCGACCTCGAGGCGCGGGCCGAGCGGCGCCATGCGGGCCTCCGGCGGATCTTCGCCGAGGCGCGGACGGAGGGCGCGATCGCGCCGGGCGACCCCGACGTCCTCGCCGCCCTCCACGCCGCCTTCTTCAGCGGGCTGCTCGTCGCCTATCGGGCGCGGTGGACGGACCTGCCGTGGGACGCGATCCGGGCGGCGGCCCTCCGTCTCGTCGGGCATCGGCCGGCGGGCTGATCTCCACGATCGCCCGGGCGACGGCGGCGACCTCCCCGGCGAACCGGGTGGTCGCGAGCCGGCCGGGATCCCCGAGGCTTCGCTCGTACGCGTCGTCGAGATGGACGGTGCCGAGGGTGCGGACCGTCCCGGCCGTCCCGGCCGTCCCGAGGCGGCCGGCGACCGCGGCGTCCCCATCGCGGCGGAGGTTCTCCACGAGCCCGAGGACCGGGAGCCGGAGGCGCCGGAGCAGCTCGAGCGTCCTGCGGGTCGTGGCCAGGGTCAGCTCGGAGGGCGTGGCCACGACGACGTACTCGGCCCGGGGCAGGTAGCGCGCGGCGTCGAGGACGGTGTCTCCGAAGCCGGGCGGCATGTCGACGACGAGGAGGTCGAGGTCGCCCCAGCGGGTGACGGCGAGCAGCTCGAGGATCGCGCTCGCGACGTCGTCGCCGCGGAGGATCGCGGGGCGCTCGCCGATGATGCTCGCGATCGACAGGAAGGCGATCCCGTCCACGCTCGCCGGGACGAGGCCGTCGTCCTCGGCGAGGGCCGGTCGGGGGATCCCCAGGATGACGTGGTCCGAGGGGCCCCAGAGGTCGAGGTCCAGGAGCCCGACCCGCGCCCCGCCGCGGGCGAACGCGAGGGCCAGCCCGACCGCGATCGAGCTCTTGCCGATCCCGCCCTTCCCGCCCGTGACCGCCACGATCCGGCGCACGCCGCCGAGGCGGCGGGCGACGACCGCCGGTCGGGGGTCCATCCGCTACCCGTCGACCGCGAGGAGCGAGACGCCGCGGCCACCGACGATCGCGAAGTCGGGGCTCCCGCACGAGGGGCAGGCGACATAGAGGTGGACGACCTCGGGGAGCAGATGGATGCTCTCGCGGTCCTCCTCCGGCAGCGCGTCGAGGCTCTCACGGAGCGCCCAGGCATGCCCGCACGGCCGGCAGGAGCACCGGGCCTGCTCGACTTCGAAGGCGAAGCGCGCCTCCTCGAGCCCCGGGACGCTCCGCTGCGCGGCGGCAAGGCCGAACGCGAGCGCCTCCCGGTCGACGTCCTGGAGCTCGCCGAGCCCGACGACGACCTCGACGACGCGCGCGAGGTCGCGCGCGCGGGCGACCTCCGCCGCCTTCGCCACGACCGCCTCGGCCAGGGCCCACTCGTGCATCCGCTCCTCGTCCTGCTCACGCCGCGCGGCGCCCGCCCGGCGACCTCGACCGGCGCGCCCGCGACCCGCCCGGGCCCGGCCATGGTACCCGTCCGCCGGAGCGCCCTGGCGTCGATCGAGCCCCGGCCGTGGACGCGGCGGCGGACGGGGATCGTGGGAACCCGCCGCGCGGGGCGCGCCGTGACGCGGCTCACCCGTGGGCGACGGGGCGTGGCGCCGTCGCCACCGGGAACTCGATGATCGTCCGCGTCGCGGCGGGCGGCGTCCCCGGCTCGCTGAGGTAGACCTCGCGGGGCGGGCCCGTGACGGTGAGGTCATGGGTGGCCACCCACGCCTGGAGCGTGGCGTACGCGGCTCCCAGCGCTTCGTACGGCCCGACGTGGAGGAGAGTGAGGAACGTGCCCGCCGGCAGCTCCTCCGTCCGCCACCCGGGCGGCGGCTCGACGCGGCGCGCGACCGGGGCGCAGATCTCGACGTCGAACGGCTCACCGGTCGCGGGCGAGCCGTGGTAGATGACGAAGGGCGGGCCGTCCGGCGCCGCCCCGCCGGCCGCGAGGCTCCCGTACACCTCGCCGAAGGCCCGGCCAAGGACCCCACCGATCCCGGCGACCGTCGTCGAGACCCGCTTCGTGACGACGAGCGTCGCCTCGCGCTCGCCGATCGTGACCTGGTGCTCCATCGGACGCCTCCTCGCCGCGCGCTCCAGCCGTCTCCGCGGGGCGCAGCGGCATCCTGCGCGCCGGCCGGCGGGCCCCGCCAGAGCCTTCCGGATCGAAGGCGCCGCCGGTCCGGCCGGCCCGTGCGGTAGCCTCCCCGCAGCCGGACGATGGACCCGTCGGGATCCCATCTCACGTTCCGGCCCCCCGAGGCGTCTCCCTGGTGTGAGCAGGCAGCCGTTCGAAGAGATCGTCGTCGCGCACGGCCCCACCGTGCTGCGGGTCGTCCGGGCCGTCGTCGGCCCCGACGACGCCGAGGACGCCTGGTCGGAGACGTTCCTCGCGGCGCTCCGCGCCTGGCCGGAGCTCGACGCCGGGGCGAACGTCGAGGCCTGGCTCGTCACGATCGCCCACCGCAAGGCCATCGACCTCGCCCGGGCCCGCGCGCGGCGGCCCGTGACCGTCGAGGACCTGGCCGAGCGGGCCGGGCCCGCGCGCGGGCCCGACGATCGCGACGCCGACCTCGACCTCCGGGCGGCCC
>JAJZRQ010000129.1 GCA_021802585.1 Chloroflexota bacterium | reverse complement strand
TGAGCCGCGTCCGCGGGCCGCAGAGCCCCGCCGTCGCCGCCGGGGGGATCGGCGTCGACGCCCGCGTCGATGCCGACGTGGCGATCTTCGACACGGGGATCGACCCCGCCCACCCCGATCTCGTCGTCGCGGGCGGGTACAACTGCACGAGCCCGGACCGGACGGCCTGGGCCGACGGGTACGGCCACGGGACCCACGTCGCCGGCACGGTCGGCGCCCGCGACGACGGCTCCGGCGTCGTCGGGGTGGCGCCCGGGGTTCGCCTGTGGGCGGTCCGGATCCTCGACGCGAAGGGCGAGGGCTACCTCTCCTGGTGGCTCTGCGGGCTCGACTGGATCGCGGCCCAGAACGATCCCCTCGACCCGGCCCGCCCGCTCTTCGAGGCCGTGAACATGTCGGTCACCCGCTGGGGCCGCGACGACGGCGCCTGCGGCGCGACGGACGATGACCTCCTCCACCAGGCCGTCTGCCGGGTCGTCTCCCGGGGGATCACGGTCGTCGTCGCGGCGGCGAACGACTCGGGGGTCGCCTCGAAGCGCGTGCCGGCGGCGTACAACGAGGTCATCACGGTCTCCGCCCTCGCCGACACCGACGGCCTGGCGGGGGGCGCCGGGGGGAACGCCTGCTGGAGCTGGGGCGGCTACGACGTCGACGACACGTTCGCCGACTTCAGCAACTACGGCGGCGACGTCGACCTCATCGCCCCGGGGAAGTGCATCCTCTCGACGAAGCGCGGCGGGGGGTACGGCCTCTCGTCCGGAACGTCGATGGCGGCGCCTCTCGTGACCGGCGCCGCCGCCCTCTACAAGGCGACGCGGCCCGACGCCCCGCCGTCGGAAGTGCGCTGGGCGCTCCAGGCGCTCGGGACCCTCGACTGGGACATCTCGAGCGACCCCGACGGGCGCCCCGAGAAGCTCCTCGACCTGTCGCGACTGGGGCCGCTCGGCGATTTCGCCCCACGCGCGTCGATCCCGCTCGAGGGGCTCCTCGCGGGCGAGGCCGGGGCGACCTGGTCGATCCCCCTCGACGCCGGGCGCGGGCCCGGCTTCATCGAGCCGATCACGTTCAGCGTAGCGAGCGCCGCGGCGCCGCTGGGCGCGACCCTCGCCTCCCCGGCGACCCTCTGGGGCGTCGCGGCCGGGACGACCCTCACCGTCACCGTCCCGCCGGCGACCGCGGCCGGCACGTACGAGGTCGTCGTGGGGGCCGCGTACCGCGCCACCCGCGTCCACGAGCTCCGACTCGCGGTCATCGTCGAGAACGCGCCGCCGATGGCGGCCGCCCCGGCGGCGGCCTTCGTCCGCGGGACGCGGACCGGGACGGGGTCCGTCCCGCTCCGCCTCGCCTGGGCCCCCGCCGCGGACCAGTCGGCGATCCGCAGCTACGAGCTCGGCCAGCTCGATCCGGGCGCACCGGGCGGCACGGAGCCGACGATCGTCGCGGGGACGAGCGGCTCCATCCGCACCGCCACCCGGTCGGTCGCGTTCGGGGCGCCGCGCGCGTGGGCCGTGCGGGCGACCGACGCCCCGGGGAACACCGGCGCCTGGGCCGTGGCCGCGCCGACGCGCGTCGCCGTCGTCCAGGAGTCGAGCGCCGTCGTGGAGCGGAGCCGGGGCTGGACCGGCGAAGCCTCGCCGTACGCCCTCGGTGGGAAGGCGACGTCCGCCACCCGGGCCGGGACCTTGATGCGCCACACGTTCACCGGCCGCGGGATCGCCCTCATCGGGCCGAAGGGGCCGACGCGCGGGTCGGCGGAGATCCGCCTCGACGGGGCCCTCGTCGCGACGGTGAGCGCCCGGGCGTCGACGGCGGGCAGCCGCTGGGTCCTCTACGCGGCGTCGGTCGACCCCGCCGTCCCCCACACGATCGAGGTCCGCGTCCTCGGCACCGCCGGGCACCCGCGCTTCGACGTCGACGCGTTCCTCGTCCTCCAGTAGCGGGCGGCCGAGGGACGGAGGGGCGGCCCCACCACGAGCCGCGCCCGGCGCGGTCCGTGCCCTTCGGCCGTCGGATTCGGCCGCGCGACGCGCTAAGGTGACCGCCGACGGAGGTGCCGCGATGTCCACGACCCATGATCCCGCCGAGGCGATCGGGACGGTCAACCACTACTTCGGCCACCTGTCGGTGGCGGCGATCACGCTCACGGGGCCGCTCGACGTCGGCGAGCGGATCCACATCCGGGGGCACACGACCGACCTCGTCGAGACCGTCGGCTCGATGGAGATCGACCACCGGTCGGTCGCGCACGCCGAGCCCGGCGACGACGTCGCGGTCAACGTCCGGGAGCACGTCCGGGAGCACGACCTCATCTTCCGCGAGCCCTGAGCGGCCAGGCCCCGGGGCCGCCCCGCGCGGCCCCTCGCCCGCCGACCTCTACGGCAGGAGCTGGCGAAGGGCGAACCCGACGTTCGCGGGGCGCTCGGCGAGCCGCCGCATGTACCACGGGTACCAGTGCCGGCCGTAGGCGACGAGGGTGAAGGCCGGGAAGCCCGCCTCCCGGAGGCGCCGCAGCTCGCCGGCGCGGATGCCGTACAGCATGTGGACCTCGAGCCGGTCGCGGGCGGTCCCCGCCGCCTCCGCGTACGCCGCGATCCGCTCCACGAGCGCGCTGTCGTGCGTGCCGAGGGCGAGGCGCGCCTTCCCGTCCCGGGCGGCCTCGGCGAGGACGAGGGCCGCGGCCAGGTAGGCCCCGTCCACCTCGGGGCGCTTCCGCCAGGCGACGGTCGCGGGCTCGTCGTAGGCGCCCTTCACGAGGCGGACGGCGGGCTCGAGGGGGAGGATCCGCCGCAGGTCGGCCGGCGTCCGCCGGAGGTACGCCTGGAGGCAGATGCCGACGTTGCGGTGCCCGGCCCGGAGGCGCTCGTAGAGGTCGAGCGTGCGATCCACGTACGCCGCCGATTCCATGTCGAGCCAGAGCCACGTGCCGGTGACGTCGGCCCGCGCCGCGAGGCGGCGGAGGTGGTCGAGGCAGGCAGCCTCGTCGAGATCCAGCCCGAGCTGGGTCGGCTTCACCGACAGCTCGATCGGGCGGACGAGGCCCGCGTTGTGGTCGAGGACCGCGTGGTAGTGGGCAGCGACGTCCTCCGCCTCGGCAGGCGCGACGAGGTTCTCGCCGAGGCGCGTGAGGAGGATTCCCTGGCCTGCCGCCGCGAGCGTCACCGCGGCCGCGTACGCGGCGTCCACGTCCTCGCCGGGCATGAACCGCCGGACGGCCCGCCGGACGAAGCGCAGCCGCGGGAGACGCTCCTGCAGCCAGGGGTTGCGGGCCATCCACAGCAGGATCGTGCGCATCAGGGCGGACCTCCTCTCGCGGGTCGTGCGGGCCCGATGGTGCCATGCGCAGGGGGGCGTCGGCGCGGCCTGCCGCCGCCGCCGGCCAGAGGTGCCGGGGCAGCGGCCGGCCCGCCGGCGGGCCGAACGCGAGCCGCGGTTCCTCAGCCCTCGGTCACGCGCCGGGGCGGCTCGAGCGGGGTCCCGCCGGCGGCCGCGGCGCGGACGACGTCGGCGATCCGCCGCGCCCGGGTCGCGGGGCGCTTTGCGGATCCCACCCAGGAGAGGATCGCCCGCCGCCGCGACGGGCTCAGGCCGTCGAACCCCGGTCCGGCAGCCGAGTCCGCAGCGAGGGCGAGCGCCAGGTCGTCCGGGACGCGGAGGT
>JAJZRQ010000040.1:1607-20824 GCA_021802585.1 Chloroflexota bacterium | reverse complement strand
TCGGGCCGCCCCGCGCATCCTCTCCAATGCGGCCCCCACGATCCTTCCGCGACGCGGGGCCCGCCCGGAGCGGCCCGCGGCGGAGTCCTTCCTCTCCGCTGCCCGCCACCGGATGCATCGGCGAGGCCCTGCCGGGGCCGGAGCCGCGACCGCGGGCTTCCCTGCCCGGTCCGCCGACCCCGCGTCGCGCGCAAGGATCAGGGGACGAGCAGCGGAGAGGATGTCGGTCGGGACGGCGGGTGCGCGAGCGTGGGCGCGGCGACGGGCCCGCGGCCGTGGCTGCCGCCACAGAAGCGGCAGCGGGCGCGGCGACGGCACGGGACCTCCGCGCAGGAAGCCACCCGCGGCTCGCCGTCAGCCGCGGACGAGCACCTCGCCGAGGAGGTCGACGTGCTCGAGGTCCCACGGCAGGAAGTCCTGGAGCACGAGCCGTTCGACGCCGGCCGCGGCGAACCGCTCGACGGTCGCCCGGGCCTCGTCCGGTGTGCCGAGGATCCAGCGCGGCCGCCGCGCGGCGAACCAGGCGGTCCCCGTCTCAGCGAGGCCCAGGAGGTCGAGGAGCACCGCACTCCGCCGCGCGACCTCCGCCTCGTCGCGCCCGACGAGCACCCCGGCCATCGCCGAGTGGACGAGCGTGGCCGGGTCGCGGCCTGCTGCCCGCGCCGCCTCGTCGAGCCTCGCGAAGCGATCGGCGACGCGCTCCGGGTCGGCGCTCGTGACGTTGAACTCGTCCGCCCAGCGGACCGCGATCCGCATCGACCGCGGGCTCCCCTCCCCACCGACGATGATCGGCGGCGCCGGTCGCTGGACCGGGCGCGGCCGGAAGAGCGAGCCGGGCACCTGGTAGTGGCGTCCGGCGAACGACCAGCCGTCCGGCTCCTGCCAGAGGCCGCGGACGATCGCGAGCTGCTCCTCGAGCATCTCCGCCCGGATCTCGATCGAGGGGAACGGGAGGCCGTGGTGAGCGTGCTCGGCGTCGTTCCAGCCGGCTCCCAGGCCGAGGATCGCGCGCCCGCCCGACATCTCGTCCACGGTGGCCACGATCTTCGCGAGCGTCCCGGGGTGGCGGAACGTGACCGGCGACACGAGGGCGCCGAGGCGGATCCGCGTCGTCTCCCGGGCGAGCCCGGCGAGCACCGTCCAGGCGTCCGTCGTGGGGCGCCCGCCACCGCCGGGGAAGCTGTCGTAGTGATCGGAGCGGAAGAACGTCTCGAAGCCGGCCGCCTCAGCGCGCCGGGCGATCGCGAGCTGGTCGGCGTACGAGCACCCCTGCTGGGGCTCGATCATCAGGGCGTAGCGCATCGGACTCCTCACTCGACGGGCGCCGGGCGGCGCGGGTCCCGGTCGCCGGGCGGCGCGCTCGCGGCCCGGCGTTTGACGGAATGATTTCGGCAACCTACATTGTTCAGATGACCACAACAGACCGACCGGCCAACGGGCCGGAACCCCGGCCGTCGGGGCCGGATGAGCGGGCGCCCGAGGCGTCGGCACCCGACCGGCCGCAAGCCCACGCGTCGGGGCCGCCGGACGGACCGGCGCCCGGGGCCGCCTCGCGGGCGGAGATCCTCCGCGAGATCACCGACGGGCTCGGCGCCATCCTCGGGCGGCGACGATGCGCCGTGGCCCGGCACGTCCATCACAGCGGGATCAGCCTCGGTCACCTCCAGATCCTCTGGATTCTGCAGGAACACGGACCTCTGCCGGTGAGCCGGCTCGCGGACTGGCTCGGGATCGGCGTCCCGAACGCCACGGGCCTCCTCGACCGGATGGAGCAGCGCGGCCTCGTGGCCCGGACCCGCGACGCCATCGACCGGCGGGTCGTGCTGGCGAGCATGACCGATCTCGGCCGCGAGGCCGTGGCCGAGCACGACGGCTGGCGCGGGGAGCTCATCGAGCAGCTCCTCGGGCCGCTCCCGATCGACCAGCTCCGGGCGGTCGCCGACCGCGTCCGCCAGGTGCGCCTCGATGCGGCCGCCATTCCCGTCGGGCACCCGGTGCCGGAGCACCGCCCGCCCGCCGCCCCTGACCCCCGTCCCGCCTCCACCGGAGGCACCGTCCCCGACAGAGGAGTCCCCGCCCCATGATGGAAGGCAGCCCGACGATCGAAGCAGCCCCCGCCAGCGCGCCGCACCCCGCGATCGAGCTCTCGCCGCGCGCCCGTTCCGAGGTCCTCGGGGCGATCCTCCTCGCCCTCCTCCTCGGTGCCCTCGACCAGACGATCGTCGGCACCGCCCTGCCACGGATCGTCACGGACCTCAACGGGAACGACCTCTACACATGGGTCGTGACGATCTACCTGCTGACCTCGACGATCAGCGTCCCCTTCTACGGTAAGCTGTCCGACTTCTTCGGGCGGAAGCCGCTCCTCCTTTTCGGCATCACCCTGTTCCTCGTGGGGTCCGCCCTCTCCGGCCTCAGCCAGTCGATGGAGCAGCTCATCCTCTTCCGGGGCCTCCAGGGGATCGGCGCCGGGTCCCTCTTCCCGATCTCGCTCGCCGTGATCGGCGACCTCTTCACCCCGGCCGAGCGGGGCAAGTACCAGGGGATCTTCGGCGCCGTCTTCGGTCTCGCCGCGCTCGTCGGGCCCGCGCTCGGCGGCTTCATCACCGACCACATCAGCTGGCACTGGATCTTCTACATCAACCTCCCGATCGGGATCATCTCCCTCCTCGTCGTCGCCCGGGTCCTCCCGGCGATCCGGCGGCCACACGGGAGCCTGGACCTCGACTGGGCCGGCGGGCTCGTCTTCGTCGCCGGGATGATCCCCCTCCTCGTCGGCCTGACGAACAAGCAGTCGGCCGACTGGACGGACCCGGGGGTCGGCGGGCTCATCGCCGTCGGCCTGGCCCTCCTCGCCGTCTTCCTCGTCATCGAGAGCCGGGCGAAGGAGCCGATCGTCCCCCTCGACCTCTGGCGCGACCGCACGTACGCCGGGTCGATGATCGCGACGTTCTTCGTCTCCACCGGCTTCTTCGCGGCGATCGTCTTCCTCCCCCGCTACTACCAGGTCGTCCTCGGGGAGAGCGCCACGACGAGCGGTTACGCGCTCCTGCCGCTCCTCGTCGGGGTCATCGCCTCGAGCATCGCGAGCGGCCAGATCGTGGCCCGGACCGGCCGCTACCGGTACCTCCTCCTGGCCTCGATCACCGTGCTCGGCATCGGCTCGTACCTCTTCACGAACCTCACCGCGACGACCGCGACGCCGGTCGTCTGGCTCTGGCAGGTCGTCCTCGGGATCGGGATCGGCCCGACGCTCGCGGTGTTCACGATCGTCATCCAGAACGCCGTCCCGTTCGGGAAGCTCGGCGTCGCCACCTCGAACCTGACGTTCTTCCGCCAGATCGGGGGGACCGTCGGCCTCGCCTTCGCGGGCTCGTTCTTCGGGACGCAGCTCGCGACCCTCCTCCCCGCGCGCTTCCTGGCGAACGGGATCCCGCAGCAGGTCGTCGACCGGTTCCAGGGCTCGGGCGGCGGATTCGACCTCAACCAGCTCGTCGGCGTGGGGACGGACCTCGGGGCGGCGATCCTCGCCGCCGTCCCGGCCCAGGCCCGGCCGCTCGTCGAGCCGCTCGTGCCGCAGCTCGTGACCTCGATCTACGAGGCGATCTCCCTCGCGATCGCGTCGGTCTTCTGGCTCGGCGTCGGGGCCGCGGTCGTCGGCGTGGCGGGGGTGCTCGTCATCCGCGAGCTGCCGCTCCGGACGTCGCTCGGCCCGTCGCCGGCGGAGGCGGCGTCGACCGAGGCCGGGTCGACCGGGCCGGCGGACGCCGGGAATCCCTCGCGCGGCGGCGAGGGCCCCGCGCCGGCGCTCGCGCCGGAGTGACCAGCCGGGCCGGAGGGTGCCCCGGTTGCGATCCCCGGCCGGCCGGGGATCGCGCAGACCCCGATCGGGGGTGCGCGCCGGCACCGGCCGTCGGTACGCCCCCCAGCGCGACGTTTGACAGCCCGGCCGATTCGCCGCTACCGTCCGACCCCTGATGCGAAACCGCCTCGTCGGGGCGATCGCCGCGCTGGCGGTCGCCCTCGGGGCTCTTGCGTTCCCCAGCGCGGAGCCCGCCCAGGCCGCGTCGGCCTGCACCGGATGGACAAGCTCGTTCGTCCCGCCGACGTCGATCCGGGTCTACCGAACCACAAGCCGGCGCACCCAGACGGTGTCGTTCCGGCGCTATGTCGAGAAGGTCATGGCCTCCGAGTGGGGCACGACCGCTCCACCCGCCGCCCTCGAGGTCGGCGCGATCGCCGTGAAGCAGTACGCGTGGTACTACGCGATGCACTGGCGCGGCGGCCGCGACCGTGCGGGGCAGTGCTACGACGTCGTCGATACGACGCGGGACCAGCTCTACAACCCGTCGCGCACGCCGACGGCGAACCAGCTCGCCGCGGTCGCCGCGACCTGGTGGGTGAGCTTCCGGAAGGGCGACCGGCTCTTCCTCACCGGCTATCGCGCCGGCACCGGCTCGTGCACCGCGAACGTCGACGGGTGGCGGCTCTACCAGCGCGACGCCGTCGCCTGCGTCCGCCGGTACGGCGACACCGCGGAGACGGTCGCCCGGCGCTTCTACAGCAACCTCTCGTGGGTGGTGCCCGGGGCGGGCGACGTGACCGGCGACGGGCGCGGCGACGTCCCGACGGTGACCGTCGACCCGGCGACGGGTGCCACGACCGCGACCGTCACGACGGCGGACACGGCGTACAGCGAGCCGGCTGTGGACCCGTCGCTCGGGATCGTCCCGCTGACGACGACGCCCGCCGACCGCCTCCTCGGGCGAACCGCCGCCGACGTGACGGGCGACCGTCGCCCCGACCTCGTCCAGCTCGTCCGGACGGACACGGGGACCGCCCTCGAGGTCATGGTCGCGACCCCGAGCGGCTACGCCCCGGCCGCCACCTGGTGGAGTGACACCGCTGTCCCGACGGACCCCGCCGTCCCGGTCGACCCGGCCCTCCCGGTCGTCGGCGCGACGCTCGGCGAGGGAACGTTCCGCCTCGTCGTCGGCGACTTCACGGGCGACGGGATCGCGGACGCCGCGATCGTGCGGATCCGGCCGGCGGCCATCCCGCCCGACGCCCCGCCGGAGACGCCCCCGGGCCCGCCGCGGACCGACCTCCTCGTCGCGGCCTCGAGCGGCACGGCGTTCGCCGCGCCGAGGGTCCGCTGGTCGGCGCCGCTCGACCTCACGACGGCCGAGCTCCGGGCCGGCGACTTCAGCGGCGACGGGCGGGCCGACCTCGCGGCGCTCACCCCGCTCGAGGGGGCCGGGACCACGCTCCACGTCGCGGCCTCGACGCCGTCCGGCGAGCTTTCCCCCCTCGCCGCATGGGCCACCGAGCGGCTCCCGCTCGCGGACCTCCGCGTCCTCGTGGCCGACGCGAACGGCGACGGCCGGGACGATCTCGTCCTCGTCCGCCGGGTCGCCTCCGCCGACGGGACCTCCGACCTGACGCGGGTCATCGTCTACCGCGGCGGGGCCAGCGGGGCGGCGTTCTCGCCGCTCTACTTCACCGGCGTCCTGCCGCTCCCGTTCGAGACGACGCGCTTCGCCGCGGCCGACCTCGACGGAAACGGTCGCGCCGACCTCGTGGCATTCGCCGACGCCGGGCTGGACCCCGAGGGGAACCCGCTCGGCACGAAAGTCTGGCGCCTCGTCTCCGCCGGCACGACGTTCGGGCTGGAGGCGTGGCTCAGCAGTCCGACGATGCGCTGGGAGACGACCTTCCCGTACTGACGGCGGGCGGGCGGCGCCGCCGAAGGCACGGTGGGCGGGCGGCGCGGCCGCGAGTGCCCGCGCCCGGCGCCCGCGTCAGGCGCCGGCGCCGCGATCGCCGGGGCCGTTCCCGAGGCCGTTCTCCTCGACGAACGCCCGCATGACTCGCGCGATCTCCGCGACGTCGTCGGTGACCCGGATGAGGGCGAGGTCCTCCTCGCTCACGGTCCCGGCCGGGAGCGCCGCCTCACGGAGCCAGGCGAGCATCCCCGCCCAGTAGTCCGCGCCGACGAGGAAGATCGGGAAGTGCCGGATCTTGCCCGTCTGGATGAGCGTCAGCGCCTCGAAGAACTCGTCGAGCGTCCCGAAGCCGCCCGGCAGGATGACGAACCCGTCGGCGTACTTCACGAACATCGTCTTCCGGGCGAAGAAGTAGCGGAACTCGACACCGAGGTCGACCCACGGGTTCAGCCACTGCTCGCGGGGCAGCTCGATGTTGCAGCCGATCGAGAAGCCGCCCGCCTCGTGACAGCCGCGGTTCGCGGCGGCCATGAGGCCGGGTCCCCCGCCGGTGATCACCGCGAATCCCGCCCGGGCGAGCTCCCGGCCGAGCATCCGGGCCGTCTCGTAGAGCGGCTCATCCTCCTCCACGCGGGCCGACCCGAACACCGAGACCGCCGGGCCGACCCCGGCGAGGGCGTCGAATCCCTCGACGAACTCGGAGGTGATCCGCAGGACCCGCCACGGGTCGGTGTCCCGGAAGGGGGCCCGGACCCGCCGGAGGAACTGTTCGTCGGCGGTCCGGGCGGACCCCGGTGCCTGCCGCTCGACCGCGTCGCGGCGGACGACGAGACGGCCGGCCCGGAGGCGGTCGCGCCCGGGGGTCATCGGCTCGCCGACGCCGGACCCGGCCTCGGGCCCCGCGTCGTCGGCCCGCGGCGGCCGGTCGGGCGGTTGGGCGGTCGTTTCGGGCATCGGCGAGACCTCCGGGGAGCCCGCGTCCGGGCGTCGGGTCGGGGCGGGCGTCAGGGCGTGCGAGGGGCGGCGAGCCACGCCTTCCACGTCGCCTCGGCGGGTCCCGCGGTCACCGCGGGGCCGTGCCGGACGAGGGGCAGACGGAGGAGCCGGACGTCGGCGAGGAGGCGCTCGGCGAGCTCCGCGTCGTCCATCCGGAGGTAGCCGAGGCCGGCGTCGCGCCACGGCTTCGCGCCCTCGTCGACGAGGGCGCGGACACCGAGCCGCTCGACGAACCGGCGGAGCTCCCCCGCGGCAAGCGGTTTGCGCCGCAGGTCGACGAAGTGGATCGCGACCCGCCGCTCGCGGAAGAAGCGGAGCGCGGCCCGGCTCGGCCGGGAGTCGACGAGGCCGAACACCTGGACGCTGGGGCCGGAGGCCGCGGGCATGGCGGGATCGTACCGCGGGTTCGGGGTGCTGGGGCGCGGCCCCCGGCGCCCGCCGCGCCCCCGCACGGGCCCGGCGCGCTACGATGGCCCGGCTTGCAGAGGAGGGTCCATGTCCGCCTGGTTCACCGTCCGCCTCGACGATCGCCCGGGCTCCCTCGCCCGGGCCGCGCAGGCGCTCGCCGACCGCGGCGTCAATATCACCGGGATCGTCGGCGTCGCCGAGGACACGGACGGCGAGCTCATGCTCACGACGAGCGACGCCGCCGCGACCCGCGAGGCGCTCGCCGCGCTCGGCGTCCCCTTCGACGAGCACGACCCCACGGACCCCCGTGGCCTCGCCGCTCCCGGGTCGCTGGCCGACATGGCCCGCACCCTCGCGGACCGCTGAGGGGGCGCGCCGGTGCCGGCCGACCTCGCCACCCCGATCCGCCGCATCGCCGCCCGATGAGCCCCCGCCGGGCCGCCCTCCCGCCGACCGTCGCGATCCGGGTCGTCCATGACGATCGCCCCGACGCCCTCCCCGCGATCCTTGCCGTCATCGCCGCCGCGGGAGGCACCATCCGGACGATGAGCACCGTGCGCCGGCTGCCGGCGGACGACGCGGCCGCCGACGCAGGGGCGGTCGAGGGCGGGACGCCCGGCGCCGGCCGCGGGCCAGCGGTCGAGACGGAGATCGAGATCGAGGGCCTCGAGGAGGAGGCGCTCGACGGCACGGTCGCCGCGGCTCCGGGCGTCCGCGAGCGGCGGGCGACGCGGGCCCTCCACCGGATCTTCGGCAAGCGGGTCATCGTCGTCGGCGGCGGCGCCCAGGTCGCCCAGGTCGCCCTCGGCGCCGTGAGCGAGGCCGACCGCCACAACCTCCGCGGGGAGCGGATCTCGGTGGACACGATCCCCCTCGTCGGAGAGGCGAACATCGCGGGGGCGGTCCGGGCCGTCGCCGACCTCCCGCGGGCCCGGCTCCTCGTCCTCGCCGGCTCGATCATGGGCGGCGAGATCAGCGCCGCCGCCGAGGAGCTGCGGGCCGTCGGGATCCCGGTCATCGCCCTCAACATGGTCGGCTCGATCACCGACCACGTCGACCTCGTCGTCAGCGACCCGGTCCAGGCGGGCACGATGGCCGTCATGGCCGTCGCCGACACGGCCACGTTCGACCTCGCCCGCCAGCGCGGCCGGCGGTACTGACCGCGGGGCCGGCGGTCCTGACCGCGGGGCCGCCCGCCCGCGCCGGCCCGCCCCGGCCCGCGCGGCGCTCAGCTCCGGTTGGTCGAGCCTCCGGCCGCAACTTCCCGCGCCCGCTCCGCCTCGATCGCGGCGAGGACCCTGGCGGGCGTGAGCGGGAGGTCCGTGATCCGGACGCCGACGGCATCGCAGAGCGCGTTCGCGATCGCCGGGGCGGTCGCCGCCGCCGCCGGCTCGCCGATCCCCTTCGCCCCGAACGGCGCCTCCGGATGGTCCGATTCGACGATGATCGGGACGATCTCGGGCACGTCCTGGAGCGTCGCCACCTTGTAGTCGGCGAGCGTGCCGTTCGCGATCCTCCCGCCGTCGAGGACGAGGTCCTCGAAGAGGGCGTTCGAGAGCCCCATGACGACGCCCCCCTCGATCTGCTGCTCGCAGCCGACGGGGTTGACCGGTCGCCCGACGTCGGCCGCGGCCGCCACCCGGACGACCCGGATCACGCCGGTCTCCGTGTCCACCTCGATCTCGGCCGCCTGCGCGGAGATCATCCAGAAGATCGTGCTCACGGACCCGAGCCCGGGATCGGCCGCGAGGAGCGGCGATCCGGCGCTGCTGTAGCGGGCCTCGGCGACGAGGGAGCATCCCTCCGCCCCGCGCCGCGCGAGCAGCTCCCCGAGCGTGGCCCGGGGGCCGACCCCGCGGGCGACGACGACCCCCTCGCTCAGGTCCAGGTCTGCCGGATCGACCTCGAGGAGGTCGCCGGCCAGGGCGAGCGCCTTCCGCCGGATCTCCGCGCCGGCCGTCCGGATCGCGTTGCCGACGTGGAACGTCGTGCGGCTTGACGCGACCGGCCCGTTGTACGGCGACGTGGCCGTGTCGGCCGGCGGCAGCGAGACGGCATCGAGCGGCACGCCGACGGCGTCGGCCGCCATCTGGGAGAGCACGGTCGCCTGGCCCGCGCCGATCTCGGGGGCGGCGCAGAGGACGACGAGGCGGCCGTCCTGCTCCACCTTGAGGACGACGTTCGAGCTCGTCGGCGTCGCCGTCTCCTTGATCATCGTGGCGAGGCCCTTGCCCCGTCGGAGGTGCGGCGCCGGCGCCCGGTCCACCGTGCCCCACCCGATCGCGGCCGCCACTCGCTCGAGGGGTTCCCGCGCGTTGAGCCCGTGCATGACCTGCCCGTTGATCCAGGCGTCGCCGTCCTCGTACCCATTCCGGCGGCGGATCTCGAGCGGGTCGATGCCGAGGCGGCGGGCGATCATGTCCATCTGCGACTCGCAGGCCCACGCCGCCTGGGTCGTGCCGTAGCCCCGGTACGAGCCCGTCGGCTGGCGGTTCGTGTAGACCATCCGGGACTCGTACTCCACGGCCGGGATGCGGTACGGGCCGAAGACGGCCTTCGGGCCGCGCACGGCGACCCCCACCGCGTTGGAGGCGTACGCCCCGCCGTCCCACAGGAACTCCGCCCGGCGCGCGGTCAGCGTGCCGTCGCGGAGGACGCCGGTCTGCAGGCGGACGAGTGCCGGCATCCGGGCCTGCGACGCCGTCAGGTCCTCCTCCCGCGAGAGCTCCACGCGCACGGGACGGCCAGGTGCCTGCCGCGCCAGGGCGACGGCGACGGCCTCCGCGACGAGCGTGTTCTTGCCCCCGAACGACCCGCCCACGTACCCCACGACGACCCGGACCTGGCTGCTCGCGAGGCCGAGCGCGGCCGCCAGCTCGCCCCGCAGCTGGAACGGGCGGTCGGACGACGTCCAGAGGGTGTACCCCCGGCTCGCCGGGTGGTACGCGGCGACGGCGACGTGCGTCTCCAGGGCGGCATGGCTGAGCGCCTGGGCCGAGAACTCGTCCTCGAAGACGACGTCGGCCCGCGCGAAGCCCGCCGCGAGGTCCCCGTGGCGGAAGCGAGCCACCGTGTCGACGTTGCTGTGCTCGACGATCTCGTGGTTGCCCCGCGGGTACGCGTGGAGGTCGGGGTGGACGAGCGGGGCGTCCGGCGCGAGCGCCGACCGGGCGTCGAGGACCGCCGGCAGCCCCTCGTACGCGACGTCGACGAGCTCGACCGCCGCCTGGGCCTGGAGCTCGGTATCGGCGGCGACGGCGACGACCGGCTCGCCGACGAAGCGGACTCGGTCGACCGCGAGGAACGGCTGGTCGCGGATCGACGCCCCGAACGTGAAGGGCACGTCCCGACCGGTCGCGACCGCCCGCACGCCGGGCACCCGCTCCGCGCGCGCGATGTCGACGGCGACGATCCGCGCGTGGGCGTGGGGGCTCCGGAGGACGGCGCCGTGGAGCATCCCCGGCAGGGCGAGGTCGGCGCCGTAGACCGCACTCCCGGTGACCTTCTCCACGGCGTCGACCCGGGGGACGCGCCGGCCGACGGAGGTCACCGGACGGCCTTCGTCGCGGCCGCGGCGGCGACGGCCGCGAGGACCTTCGGGTACGAGCCACAGCGGCACAGGACGCCGGCGAGCGCCTCCGCGGTCTCGGCGGGGCCCGGGTCCGGGCTCCGGCGGAGGAGCGCCTCGGCGGCGAGCACCATCGCCGGCGTGCAGTAGCCGCACTGGATCGCGCCGTGGTCCACGAAGGCCGCCTGCACCGGGTCGAGGGCGCCGTCCCGGGCGAGGCCCTCGACCGTCTCGACCGCGCGGCCGTCGGCGTCCGCGGCGAGGACGAGGCACGAGCTGACGGGCTCGCCGTCGAGGAGGACGAGGCACGCCCCGCACTCGCCGACGCCGCAGCCCTCCTTCGCCCCCCGGAGGAAGAGCCGCTCGCGGAGGAGCTCGAGGAGCGTCACCTGGGGCTCGACCTCGACGTCGTGCCGGGTCCCGTTCACGGTCACGGTCACGGCGATCATCGGGGCACCGCCGCGTCGAGGGCCAGGCCGGCGGCGTCCCGGAGGGTCCGCAGGACGAGGACCCGGGCGAGCGACCGGCGATAGGCGGCGCTGGCCCGGACGTCGGAGATCGGGCGCGCCTCTTCGGCCGCGATCCCCGCAGCGCGGGCGAAGTGCTCCTCGGACGGCGGACGGCCACGGAGCGCGGCCTCGGCGGCCCGCGCGCGGAACGGCGTCGGCGCCACCGAGGCGAGCGCGATCCGGGCGTCGGCGATCGCGCCGTCGCCGCCGAGGACGAGGCCCGCGGCCGCCCCGACGAGGGCGATGTCCCACCCGCCGCCCCGCTTCCCGAGCTTGCGGAAGGCGGAGCCCCCGTGCGGCGGCGGGGCGGGGAGGACGACGGCGGTGATGACCTCGCCGGGGGCGAGGCACGTGATCCCCGGGCCGAGGTGGAGGTCCTGGATCGGCACCGTCCGGCGGCCGCCCGGGCCCTCGACCTCGACGAGCGCCCCGTGGACGATGAGCGGCGGCGCCATGTCCCCGGCCGGGGAGCCCCGCCCGAGGTTGCCCCCGATCGTCGCCAGGTTCCGGATCGGCGGCGTCGCGAGCGTGCACGACGCACGCCAGAGGGCCGGGTACCGCTCCCGCACGATCGCCGAGGCCTGGATCGCCGCGATCCGGACGAGGGCGCCGATCCGCGTGCCCCCGTCGACCGGCTCGATCCGGTCGAGGCCGCGGATCCGCTTCAGGTTGACGACGACGGGAGGCCGAGCCCGGCCCAGCTTCATGTCGACGACGAGATCCGTCCCGCCGGCGAGCGGCCGGGCCGCGCCGCGCTCGGCCGCCAGGATCCGGACCGCCTCGTCGAGGGTGGTCGGCTGGTGGAAGACGAAGGGGCGCAGCCGGTTCACCCTGCCGGCTCCGCCGGCCCGGGCGACCCGCCGTCGGCCGCGCGGCCGTCCACGATCACGCCGATCTGCTCCCCGTCGCGGTCATCTCCGCCGGCGCGGCCGGCGCCCCCGGATCATCGCCCGCCGGCGGCGGCCGCCCGGTAGTGCCGGAGGGCCCGCTTTCCCGTGACCTTCCCCGGCCACGGGTCACGGCGGCCCGCGACCCCGCCCCGGCCACGGGTCACGGCGGCCACGCGCTACGCTGTGACGATGCGGATCGCGACCTGGAACGTGAACTCGCTCAGGGCCCGCCTCGAGAAGGTGGAGTGGTGGCTCGGGCGGGCCGCCCCCGACGTCCTCCTCATGCAGGAGACGAAGCTCGCCGACGACGATGCCCCGGTCCTCCCGTTCCGGATGCTGGGCTACGAGCTCCTCCACCACGGCGAGGGGCGCTGGAACGGGGTGGCGATCGCGAGCCGGGTCGGGATCGAGGACGTCATCACGAACTTCGGCGACGGGCCGGTGCGGAACAGCGGCCCGGGGGCCCCGGCGATCGGCGAGGAGGACGTCGACCCGTTCGACGAGGCCCGGATGGTGAGCGCCGTCTGCGGCGGGGTGCGGGTCGCGAGCGTCTACGCCCCGAACGGGCGGGTCGTCGACTCGCCCTGGTACGAGGGGAAGCTCCGCTGGTTCGCCCGGCTCGCCCGGTGGCTCGCCGAGACCCAGGACCCGGCCGCCCCGCTCCTCGTCGGCGGAGATTTCAACGTCGCGCCGGCCGACGAGGATGTGTGGGACGCGGCGGCCGCCCACGGCGGCACCCACGTCTCCGAGCCCGAGCGCGCGGCGTTCCGGGCGCTCCTCGGGTGGGGCCTCGCCGACACCTGGCGGGCGGCGAACCCGGGCCTCCGGCGGTTCACCTGGTGGGACTACCGGGCCGGCAACTTCCAGCGCAACGAGGGGATGCGGATCGACCACCTCCTCGCGAGCCTGCCGGTCGTCGCCCGCGTCGTCGCGGTCGAGGTGGACCGCGAGGCGCGGAAGGGGACGCCGACGCCGTCCGACCACGCCCCGCTCGTCGTCGACCTCGACGAGCCCGGGAAGGCGTTCGACGCCGGGTGGGCAGGATCGGAGGAGCGCTTCGCCGCGCGGCGGGCCGCGCGAACGGCCTGACCCGGGCCTGGGTCAGCCCCCATCGGCGGCGGGCGCGACCGGCACCGGGACGCTCGCCGGGCGCCCGCTCCCCGCGGCAGCCTTCGCCCGGGCCCGGAGCCGCCGCTCCTCGGCGCCATCGACCTCGGTCCGCCAGCCGCGGACCGTCCGGATCCCGTCCATCGCATAGCGGTCGGCGACCATGAGGTCGAAGGCGTGGACCGAGGCCTCCTGGTTCGAGTAGCGACCCGCCGTCCAGCTCCGCGAGCGCGTCCCCCGCTGCTGCATCTCGACGACGTGGTAGTCCTCCCGGTTCGTGATGTCCCAGAAGGCGACGGCGCCCGAGACGTCCACCGTCCCGAGGTCGGCGGCCTCCACGTAGAGGTCGCAGTGGACGACGCTCCGGTTCGGCCCGTCGGGCCAGGCCTGGTGCGTGAGGACGTAGTCCGGGTGGACCGAGACGATGAGGTTCGGCCAGAGGATGTAGTAGTAGATCCGGCGGGCCTCGGTCTCGTCCCGGGCCCAGAGGAGCGGCCGCCCGTTCCGCAGCCCGTCGATCGACATCGTCTCGCAACCGTCGGCGAAGACCATCCAGCCACCCTTCCACGGCCCCTCGGCGAGGAAGTCCTCGCCGAGGTCGTACGGGGTGAGCTTGTTGAGGAGCGGGTGGACCGGCGGACAGTGGTAGCACTCGCTGTAGTTCTCGGCGACGATCTTCCAGTTCGCCGCGACGTCGTACGTCAGCCGCGCGGCCCGCCGCAGGGTGCCCATGTCGCGCCCGAAGCCGGCGTGGTGGTCGAACCAGTCGCCCATGTACGCGCCGAGCGGCGGTGTCGTCGCCTCGTCCGCGAACGTGAGGAAGACGAAGCCCTGCCACGTCTCGCAGCGGATCGGGGTGAGGCCGGACGAAGCGAAGCTGAAGTCCTCGAGATCCTCGGTGTGCTTCGCCCGGAGGAGGCGTCCGTCGAGGTCGTAGATCCAGGCGTGGTACGGGCACTGGAACCGGACGGCCTTCCCGCACTCGCGCTCCTCGACCGCCGTGCCGCGGTGGCGGCACACGTTGTAGAAGGCGCGGACGACGTCGTCGCGGCCGCGGACGAGGACGACGCTCTCGCCGAGGACGTCGCGGAGGACGAAGCTTCCCGGCTCCGGCACCTCCTCCGCCCGGGCGACGGCGATCCAGTCGCGGAAGAAGATGTGCTCCTTCTCCCACGCGTGGATCGAGGGGTCGTGGTACGCCCGGGCCGGGAGGAGCGTGGCCTTCCGGAACGGGGCGCGGATCGCGGCGATCTCGTCGGCGGTGAGCGGCGCGGGGACGGCGGGACGCGGGTCGGCCAAGGGACGCTCCTCCTCAGGAGCCGCGATCGTACCGGAACCCGCGATGGACGGGTCGCAGCGTCCCGCGCGCCGGCACGCTCGGTTCGTGCCGGCCGACGGTCAGTCGAGCGTGACCGTTTCGTGCCAGCGCGGGAGGTGGACGTCGAAGCCGAGGGCCCCGACCTTCGGCCCCAGCTCGGCCCGTGGTCCCGGGTCGCCGTGGACGAGGAAGACCCGCCTCGGGAAGCCCGGCGCGCCCGGGGCCCGGCCGGCCGCGAAGCCGCGGAGCCAGTCGAGGAGCTCCGGCTCGTCGGCGTGGGCGGAGAAGCCACTCACCGAGCGGACCTGGCAGCGCACCTCCCGGACAGCCCCGTCGATCCGCACCGTCTTCGCCCCGTCCTGGAGGTGCCGGCCCATCGTCCCCTCGCCCTGGTACCCGACGAAGAGGATGACCGCCCGCGGGTCGTCGATGAGCTCGCGGAGGTGGCCGAGGACCCGCCCGCCGGTGAGCATCCCGTTCGACGCCACGATCATGTACGGGCGCGGCGCCCTGGCGATCGCCCGCGACTCCTCGACCGTCTTCACGATGTGCTGCCGCGGGTAGTCGAGCGGCGTGTCGCCGGCCTCGACGAGCGCCCGCGACTGGTCGTCGTAGTACTCGCGGTGGGAGCGGTAGATCGAGGTCGCCTCGCGGGCCATCGGCGAGTCGAGGTAGAGCGGCAGCTCGGGGATCGCGCCGGCGGCGACGAGCCGGTCGAGCTGCCAGATGAGCTCCTGCGTGCGCCCGATCGCGAACGACGGGACGAGGAGGACGCCGTTGCTCTCGGCGACGAGCCGGACGACCTCGGCGAGGACGCGCCGTGCCTCCGTCTCGGGCTCGTGCTCCTTGCCGCCGTAGGTCGATTCGCAGAGGACGTAGTCGGCGCCGGAGACCGGCGTCGGGTCGCGGATGATCGGCGTGTTCCGCTTGCCGAGGTCACCGGAGAAGACGACGACGCGCTCCGGAGCGCCCGGGGTCCCCTCGACGCGGAGACGGATGATCGCCGAGCCGAGGATGTGGCCCGCGTCGAGGAACGTGGCATGGACCCCGGGGGCCACCTCCTCCTCGACGTCGTAGCGGACCGGCCGGAAGCGGCGGAGCGCCTCGACCGCGTCGGCCTCCGTGTAGAGCGCCTCGTCGAGATCGACGCGGAGCTCCGCCGGCTGGGCCCGGAGGTCGGCCTCCGCGTCGTACCCGGGCCCGGGCGAGGCCGTCGCGGGCGCCGGGGCGGCCGGCCGGTGGCCCGGGAGGATGCTCCGATCCCACGTCCCATCCGCCCGCTCGTCGACGCCGCCCCCATCGGCGCGTGCCGCGCCGCCCTCCGTCTCGTCGAGCGCCTCGCCCGCCTCCGCTTCGTCGAGCGCGCGCTCGAACGCCGTCTGCTCCCGCGCGTCCTCACGGGCCGCCCGCTCGGGGTTCCGGCGCTCCCAGCGGGCCTCGCGCTTCGCCGCCTCCTCCTGGAGACGGCCCGAGTCGAGGAGGACGAGGCGAGCCAGCTCGATCGTGCCCGCGGTCGCGCGGACCTGGCCGCGGAACCCCTCGCGGACGACGACCGGGATGAGGCCGCAGTGGTCGAGGTGGGCATGGGTGAGGAGGATCGCGTCGACGTCCCCCGGCTCGTAGCCGAGCGGGACGCGATTCCGGACCCCCTCGTTCGGCCCTCCCTGGAACATCCCGCAGTCGACGAGGATCCGGGCCCGGCCCGTCTCGAGGAGGAACTGGCTGCCGGTCACGGTCGTCGCCGCGCCGAGGAAGGTGAGCTCCATCGCGTCATGGTGCCACGGCCGCCCGACGGTGCGGGCGTGCCCCCGATACCATCCCCGGGATGCGCGAGCGCTTCCTCGGGCGGACCGTCCTCCGCCGCCTCCCGGGCCTCATCGCCGGGCTCGTCGTGTTCGGGGTCGGCATCGCGGTCATGGCCGCGTCGGGCCTCGGCCTCGGTCCATGGGAGGCGTTCCACCAGGGGATCGCGAGCCGGGCCGGCCTCGCCCTCGGCACGGTGAGCATCCTCGTCGGAATCCCCGTCCTCGTCCTCTGGTGGCCCCTCGGCGAGCGGCCCGGGATCGGCACGCTCCTGAACGTCGCGCTCATCGGCACGGCCACGAACCTCGCGCTCCCGTTCCTGCCTCGGCCGGCGGAGCCGCTGGCGGGCCTCACGATGAGCGTCGCGGGCGTGCTCCTCATCGGGCTCGGGTCCGGGCTCTACCTCGCGGCGGACCTCGGGCCGGGGCCGCGCGACGGCCTCATGACGGGGCTCCACCACCGGTTCGGCTGGTCGATCCGGCGGGCTCGGACGGCGATCGAGCTGGCGGTCCTCGTCGCGGGGTTCCTCCTCGGCGGCACGATCGGCATCGGGACGCTCCTGTTCGCGTTCGGGATCGGGCCCGTCGTGCAGGCGTTCCTCCGCATCTTCGACCGCGAGGGGCGCGTCGGGCGACGCCGACGGCCCGACCTCGCCGAGGAGCTCGAGTCGCCGGGCACGGTCGGCGAGTAGGCCGGCGCTCGCCGACCACGGCGCCATCCCGGCGGACGCGGCCGGGCTACGCGACCCGGATGAGGAGGAGCGCGTCGAGCGCGACGGCGGCGAACAGCACCGTGAGGTAGCTGATCGAGAACCGGTAGAGCCGGATCGCGCCCGCCGTCGTCCCCTCGACCGACGCGGCCCGGTCGAGCCGCGCCGCCTGCCAGAGGAACAGGACGCCCATGACGACCGCCGCCACGAGGTAGATGAGGCCCATCTTCGCGACGGCGAAGAAGATCAGGCTGATGAGGACGAGGAGGATGGTGTAGAGGAGGATCTGGCGCGTCGTCTCGGCCGTGCCGCGCACGACGGGGAGCATCGGCACGCCGGCCGCGGCGTAGTCCCGCGCGATCCGCAGGCTCAGGGCCCAGAAGTGGGGCGGCGTCCAGTAGAAGACGAGGGCGAAGAGGAGGAGCGCCGGGACCTCGACGCGGCCGGTGACGGCGGCCCAGCCGATGACCGGCGGGAGGGCCCCCGCGGCGCCGCCGATGACGATGTTCTGGGTCGTCGTGCGCTTGAGGAGGAGCGTGTAGACGAACACGTAGAAGGCGATGGCGAGGAGGGTGAGGAACGCCGCGACGAGGTTGACGAAGAAGGCGAGGAGCCCGATCGAGATCGCCCCGAGGACGATCCCGAAGGCGACCGCCTGCTCGGGCTCGACCGCGTGCGCCGGCAGGGGCCGGCGCCGCGTCCGCGTCATGAGAATGTCGATGTCCCGGTCGAGGTACTGGTTGATCGCGTTCGCGCTCCCCGCCGCGAGGGTCCCCCCGACGAGCGTCCAGGCGACGAGCCAGCCCCAGTCCACCCAGTTCACGCCGGGGAGGTCGCGCGTCGCGAGGACCATCGCCGGGACGGTCGTGATGAGGAGGAGCTCGATGATCCGGGGCTTCGTCAGGGCGACGTAGGCGCGGACGGTGTCGCGGAGCGGGCGCGGCGCGGCGCCGGCCTCCATCGCCCCCGGCCCGCCGCCCGAGCCGCCGCCGGAGCCGTCGCCGGCGCTCTCGTCCCCGCCGCCCGGGCCGGCCGGGTGGGTCGCGGCGAGCACGGTGGAGCGCGCCCCGTAGTAGGCGACGAACGCCGCGCCGACGGCGGCGACCCAGACGAAAGCCGCGAGCGCGACGTGGAGCGTCTGCGTCCACGGCGCGAGCTTCGTCCAGACCTGGAGCGCCCCGACGACCGCCTGGACCGGGTAGAGGACGGCGGCGACCGTCACGAGGGCGAAGAGCGCGCCGCTCGCCCGGCCCGCGCGGCGAGCGCGCCAGGAGGCGACCCACGTGCCCGCGAGGACGACGCCGACCACGACGCCGACGTAGCGGTGGAGCGCATTGGTGAGCGCGAGGGCAGCGGTCGGGGCCGGCATGTCGCCGAAGGGTGGGAGGAGCGCGCCACCCATGAGCGGCCAGTCCGGGAACACGAGGGCCGCGTCGGCGGCGGTGACGTTCGCCCCGAAGATGAGGAGGACGAACATCGCCGCGGCGGTGAAGGCGAGGAGGAGCGTGAGGCGCTGGCTGGCGCCGCCGGCCGGGATGCGAGCCGGGTGCCCGGCCCGGACGAGGAGGAACGCGAGGAGCCCGGCAACGGCCATCGCCGCCGCGAGGTGCGCCGTCACCGATGCGCCGGAGTTCCCGAGGCGGACGGTCTCGCGGCCGAGCCACGCCTGGAAGCCGACGAGGACGATGGCACCGAGCGACGCGACGACGAGGCTCCGCCGGTCGCGGTGATCGACGACGGCGAGGACGGCCACGCCGAGGACGAGGATGCCGATGACCGCCGCGAGGAGGCGGTGGATCCACTCGGCCCACGCCTTGAAGTCGAGCGGCGGGATGACCTGGCCGTAGCAGAACGGCCAGTCGGGGCAGCCGAGGCCGGACCCGGTCGCCCGCACGACGACGCCGACGACGACGAGGGCGAGCGTCAGCGCGAGCGTCGCCGCGACGAGCTTCTGGAAGCGGGTCACCGAACCTCCGGATGCGGCGCCGGGGCGGCGGGGCGGCGACGCGCGGGCTCTGCCGCTCCCCTGGCCCGGCGCGGGCGGGCGGATTGTACCGTGCACGGCCCGCGGCCCGTCCCCGCGGCGTCGATCCTCGGGGCGTCGCGCAGTCCGCCCGGCGCCGGCGCCTGCCGTCGCGCCAGCAGCTGCCACGTCGCCCGCGCCCGCCGTCGCGCCGGCGGCG
>JAJZRQ010000040.1:0-1507 GCA_021802585.1 Chloroflexota bacterium | reverse complement strand
CCCGCGCCCGCCGTCGCGCCGGCGGCGGATCCCGGCCGATCCGGCTAGCATCCCGGCAACCGCGCGGGCACCGCTCCCGGCGGCCGGCCCAGCGAGGTGCTCCACGTGCGAACATTCCGGCCGGCGCTCCCGCCCAGCGACGCGATCCCGCGGGCGCGCCTCGCGCTCGTGACGGTCGCCGCCGCCCTCCTGATCGGGGCCTGCACGCCCGCGGGAGGAGGGGCGAGCCCGGCGACCGGAGGGCAGGGCGGCCCAGGCGCGACGGACGCCGGGGCGGCGTCGCCGGCTGCCTCCGGCGCGGCGTGCGACGCGACCGCGTTCCCCGGCTGGCCCAGGCCCGGGCAGGTCACGACGAGCGGGATCATCCCGGTCCTCGCCAGCTCGGAGAAGGTCGTCGGGAAGACCCGCCTCCTCTTCGTCCTCGTCGACCAGCAGAACCGCCCCATCGCCAACGACGCCCTCGACGTGCGGCTGGCGTTCTTCGACCTCTGCGCCGACCCCGCGAACCCGACCGAGGTCCTCACGCCCGCGTTCGAGTGGGGCATCGTCGGCCAACGGGCGTTCTATGTCGTGACGGCCGACCTCGCGCGGTCCGGGCCATGGGGCGCCGCCGTCGCCGTCCACGACCCGGCGACCGGGACGGACGAGGTCGCCAGGATCCAGTTCTCCGTCTCCGAGGGTGGGTTCGGGCCGCGCGTGGGCGATCCCGCCCCGGCGGTCCGGACGAAGACCCTTGCCGACGTTGGCGGCAACGTCCGGCAGGTCTCCTCCGACCCGCAGCCCGACCCGACGTTCTACGAGACGTCGCTCGACGCGGCCCTTGCGGCGAAGGAGCCGTTCGTCCTCGCGTTCATCACGCCGGCGTTCTGCACGAGCGCCCAGTGCGGGCCGACGATGGACGTCCTGAAGAAGGCCGTGAAGGACGCCCCGATCCGCGTCGTCGCCGTCGAGCCGTACGAGCTCGTCTTCCGGGACGGCCGCCTCCAGCCGGTGCTCCAGGACGGCAGCTTCGTCCCCGTCGCGGCCGCGAACGCGTACGGGATCCCGACCGAGCCGTGGATCTTCGTCGTGGGCGGCGACGGGATCATCGCGGGCTCGTTCGAGGCCGTCGTCGGCGAGCGGGAGCTGGCCGACGCGATCCGCGCCGTCACGAAGTAGCCGCCGCGTCCGGGGCGGACCGCCTGCCGCGCCGCCGGTCGCCTGCCGCGCCACCGCCGGGGCGCGGGTCGCCTGCCGCGCCACCGTCGGGGCGCGCAGCATCTCCCCGCCCGCTACGTCGGATGGCCGGCGATCGCCCGGATCTCCTCGTGGAGCGGCCGAAGGCGCTCGTACATCCGGCGGTCGACCCTCGACCGAGTCATCGCCCCAGCCGTTCCAGCCTCGCCTGGCGCGATGATGCGCTCCGCGCGTGGCGGGTGTCGCGGCGTGCCGGCGGGGCGGGGACGCGCGGCGGGGACACGCGGCGGGTGCCGCGGCGCGCGGGTGGCACCCGGCGCCTCGGCCGGGC
>JAJZRQ010000128.1 GCA_021802585.1 Chloroflexota bacterium | reverse complement strand
CGCCCTCCGGATTCCGCGGCGCGCGCGGGTCGCGGGCGCCGGGCCGCGTCCATGCGCCCGGTGGCAAGGTGCGGCGCAAGGTCGCGGGGGGAGGATTCACGCCGCAGGGGGGCGGAGGATCGGCGATGGCAGGTCCGGTCGCGGCGGAGGATCGCCGCCGGGGACGCGGCCAGAGCCTCGTCGAGTTCGCCCTCGTCCTCCCGATCCTCCTGCTGACCCTCCTCATCGCCCTCGACTTCGGGCGCGCCTTCTTCGCCTGGGTGGGGATCACGAGCGCGAGCCGCGCCGGCGCCGCCTACGCGGCGTCGAACCCCGGGGCCGGCTGGGCGACGACGCCGGATCCCGTCATCGTCGCGAGGTACCGGTCGCAGATCACGAGCGACCTCCTGCCGACGAACTGCGTGATGCCGAGCCCGATCCCCCTCCCGTCCCTCTCGGGCACGGGCCTCGGCGGCCACGTGACCGTCACCCTCACGTGCACGTTCAACGTGATCACGCCGCTCGTCGCGAGCATCGTGGGGACCGACGTCCCGATCACGGCGACGACGGTCTACCCGGTCCGGGCGGGGGAGATCGCGGGAGGCCCGGTCCTCAACCACCTGCCCGGGCCGACGCCGACGCCCTCGCCGAGCCCGGAGCCGACCGCCGGGCCGACGCCCTCGCCGAGCCCGAAGGCCTGCTACGCGCCGCAGATGACGGGCCTCACCGTGGCCGACGCCCGCGCGGCCTGGATCGATGCGGGGTTCACGGGGCAGTTCAAGACCGTCCCCGGCAATGCCCAGGACGGCTGGATCGTCACCGCGCAGGTGCCGACGCACCCGTCGAGCGCCCTCGACTGCGGTGACAAGACGAAGGCCACGGTCACGGCGCCGGCGCCATGAGTGCCCGCAGGCCTCCGAGCCGCCGCCCCGCCGGACAGGCGCTCGTCGAGTTCGCCCTCGTCTTCCCCGTCCTCATCCTCCTGTTCCTCGCGATCTTCGATCTCGCCCGCCTCGTGTACGTCTTCAACGCGGTGGCCGACGCGGCCCGGAACGGCGTCCGCGAGGCGATCGTCGACCAGGACTGCGCCGTCGTCGTCGCGCGCGCGCAGGCCTCGGCACCGGCCGTCGACCTGTCGGCGCCGACCGCCGTCGTCCTGACCGTCTACAAGTCGGAGGTCGTCTCGCCGAGCCCGGCGCCGGATGTCTGCCCGTCCCTCGGCGGCGGCTACGGGATCGGCTACCTCGCCGAGGTGCGCGTCGAGGCGACGTTCCGTGCGATCACCCCCGTCATCGGCCAGCTCATCGGCCCGATCCCCCTCTCCTCCACGGCCCGCCTCCCGATCGAGCGGGCGTACCCCTGACCGAAAGGAGCCATCGGATGCATCCGCTCGGTCGTCCGGGCGTCCCGTCCGCGCCGCGGTCCGGCACGCGCGGCCAGGTCCTCGTCCTCGTCGCGGCCGGGATGGTCGCGGTGCTCGTCGTCGTCGGGCTCGTCGTGGACGGCGGCTATGCGTTCGCCCAGCAGCGAGGGTCACAGAACGGGGCCGACGCGGCCGCCACCGCCGGGGCGCTCGTCATCGCCCAGAACCTCCCGTTCCGGGCCCTCGGCCAGGCGGGGACGGAGACGGACGCCGACGTGGCCGCCGCCGTGCACCTCGCCGCAACGAGCAACGCGCTGGGCACCGTCGAGGCGTTCTACACCGACATCGACGGCAACCTCCTCAGCCCGGCGGTGAGGGTCGGCGACCTCGGCGCGAGCCCGCCCCCGACCGCGGCCTGGGGCGTCGCCGTGACCGCGACGAAGGCGTTCGACACGTTCTTCGCCCGGGTCGTCGGCATCTTCTCCGTGACCTCCACGACCGACGCGACGGCCGTGGCCGGCTACGCCGAGAGCGCGGGCGCCGGAAACGTCCTCCCGGTGACGATCCCGCTCAACATCATCGAGTGCCTCAACAACGGGAAGTTCTCCACCCTCCAGCCTCCCACGATCTGGCCCCTCAACGAGGAGGTCATCCTGCCGCTCTGCAAGGGACCGGCCTCCGGGAACGTGGGCTGGCTCGACTGGACGCCGCCGGGCGGCGGGGTCCCCGAGCTGCGTGACGCGATCCTCCACCCCAGCAACCCCGCGATCCCGATCCCGTCGTGGCAGTACGTCACGCAGACGGGGAACATCAACGCCGGCCAGATCGAGGACGCGCTGAACACGTACGTCGGAGAGACCGTCCTCATCCCGTTCTTCGACAACGCGTGCACGGAGCCGAACGCCCCCGGCAACAGCGACTGCCCGGAGGGCAGCGGCCCCGGGACCGGCCAGGGCAACTGGTACCACATGCCGCTCTTCTTCGGCTTCCGGATGCAGGACGTGAAGGCGGCGTTCATCCAGGGCCAGAACCCGGAGTGCGGGAGCGAGTGGGCCGGCGCCGGATGCCTCATCGGGACGATCACGAACTACGTCGGCCCGAACGTGACGATCGGCAGCGGGACGGGCACCTCCCTCGACGCGTACTCGGCGGTCGGGGTGCAGCTCATCCGGTAGCGCCGCCATCGGCGAGCGACCGAGGGCTCTGCCCTGGAGCGGCCGCCGGCCCGCGGCCGGGAGCCGCGGCGCGCGGCCGGGGCCCGTCATCGGCCACCGGCGGCCGGAGTACGCTTGCCGCGACGCGGCACCGACTGACCGTCGCGCCCGTGGAGGCCCGCCCGTGAGCACCGACGACGCCCGCACCCCGGTCGATCCGCTCGCCGAGCCGCGAACCGTGCGGATGGTCCGCCGCTTCGGGGCGCCGCCGCCGCGCCTCTACCGCTGCCTCACTGACCCCGAGGAGCTCGTCCGCTGGTTCCCCGAGCGGATCGAGGGATCGATCGCGGTCCACACCCGGAGCACCCTCGTCTTCCCGAATGCGCGCCGGTGGTGGGACATCGACACCCTGGAGAGCGACCGGCGCCTCGTCGTGCGCTGGGCGTGGCTGCCCGGCGACGCATGGATCACGACGGTGACGATCGCGCTCGAGCCGGCCGGGTACGGCACGCTCCTGACGCTCACCGATGGGCCGTTCGACCTCCGGGTCCCGGGGGCGATCGACGCGTACGCGGAGGCGCGCGAGGGCTGGGCGGAGGCGCTCGCCTGGCTTCGCGGCTACGCGGACTTCTCCGTCGAGCTGCGACCCCGGCGGTACTGAGCCGCTGGGCGGCGCGGCCGCCGGACGGCCTCGCCGCGCCGCCGCGCGGTCTACCCCCGCCGGCCGAACGCGGTCCCGACGAGCCGCCGGAAGCTCGGCGCCTGCCCGTACATGAGGACGCCGGCGCTGTAGACGCGGCCAGCGAGCCAGAGCATGACGACGATCGAGGCGACGAGGATCGCCGCAGCCGCGGCCACCTCGACCGGGCCGGCCTGCCCGGCGATCACCCGCGAGAACATGAGGTACGGGCTGACGAACGGCACGTAGGAGAGGGCGATCACCCACCCCGCGTCGGCGGGGATGAGCCCCGACGAGACGTAGACCGACACGAAGTAGCCGATCATCCCGAAGAGCGACATCGGCGCCACGACGTTGTTCACGTCCTCCATCCGCGAGACGAGCGACCCCGCCGCGGCGTAGAGCGCCGAGTAGAGGAGGTAGCCGAGGGCGAAGAAGAGGACGAAGGCCCCGACGACCCCGGGGGTGAGGACCTGCGGCAGCCCGAGCGACGACGAGCTCCCGCCGAGGATCGCCGCCGCGACCTGGCCCTGGAAGGCGAAGGCGACGATCGCCGGGACCACCGCGGCGAGGAGCTGGACGAGCCCCAG
>JAJZRQ010000039.1:4578-21098 GCA_021802585.1 Chloroflexota bacterium | reverse complement strand
TGGCCCTGGCCGACGTTCGGCCCGGACGCTTTCGCGGCCGTGGACCAGCCGAGCGGACCCGGCTTCCCGTCGAAGGTGCTCAGCGGCCTCGAGGCATCGCTCCTCGGCCTGGGCGACCTCGCGGGGGGCGTCTCCGGGATCGCGCTCCGCGGACCCGACGGGAAGGTCTACGACCTCGCCCTGCGGCCGCTCCTCCCCGACGAGCAGCGCTAGAGGACGATGCTCGGCCGTGGCCCGCGCCGTCGCGGGGGCCACCCGCCGATCCTACGGGACCGCCCCGGCGTAGCGGTCGCCGGCGTAGCTGACGAAGCGGGTCTGGCTCTTCTTGAACCACAGGTCGATCTCGCCCGTGGGTCCGTTGCGGTGCTTGGCGAGGCGGAGCTTCACCACCTCGCCATCGGCCTCGTGGTCGTCCGAGCTCCGCTCCTTCTCGCGCCAGAGGAAGATCACGAGGTCCGCGTCCTGCTCGAGGGCGCCCGACTCCCGCAGGTCGGAGAGCCGCGGCTCGGGGGTCGTGCGCGCCTCGGGCTGCCGCGACAGCTGGGAGAGGGCGACGACCGGCACCTTCAGCTCGCGCGCCAGCGCCTTCAGCCCCCGGCTGATCTCGGAGACTTCCTGGACCCGGTTCGCGTCCTTCGACGTCGTCGACGACTGCATGAGCTGCAGGTAGTCGACGATGAGGAGGTCGAGGCCCGCCTCGGCCTGGAGGCGCCTCGCCTTCGTCCGCAGCTCCATCGTGCTGATGTTCGGCGTGTCGTCGATGTAGATCGGGGCCTCCGAGAGGGCGGTCATCGCCTTCGACACGCCGACGAAATCCATCTCGTCGAGGAAGCCGGTCCGGAGGCGCTGGCTGTCGATCCCCCCGACGGACGAGAGGAGCCGGAGCACGAGCTGCTCCTTGCTCATCTCGAGGCTGAAGATGCCGACCGACCGGCTCGGGGCGTTCCCGATCGCCGCGTGCTCGGCGATGTTGAGGGCGAGGCTCGTCTTGCCGACCGAGGGGCGCGCCGCGAGGATGACGAGGTCCGACGGCTGGAGGCCGGTCGTGAGGGCGTCGAGGTCGGCGAACCCGGTCCGGACGCCGCTGATCTCGCCGCGGTGCGTGTGGAGGTAGTCCAGGCGGTCGAACGCGTCGTGGAGGAGCTGCTTCAGAGGGCTGAACCCGGCCGCGAGGCGACGCTCCGAGACGGCGTAGAGCTCGGCCTCGGCGCGGTCGATCGCCTCCTGGACCTCCGGCGTGTCCTCGTAGCCGATCCCGGCGATCCGGCCGGCGGCGGCGATGAGGTTCCGGAGAACGGCCTTCCGCTCGACGATCCGCGCGTACTGCGGCGCGAACACGGCGGTCGGGGTCTGCTCCGAGAGCGACGAGAGGTACCCGCGTCCGCCGACGCCCTCGAGGTCCGCGGAGCGTTCGAGCGCCTCCGCCACGGTCACGATGTCGATCGGCTCCCGGCGCTCCCAGAGCTCGAGCATCGCCCGATAGATCGTCGCGTGGGCCTGCCGGTAGAAGTCCCCCGGCCGGACGACGTCGGCGACCTCGATGATCGCGTCGCGGTCGATGAGGAGGGCACCGAGGACGGACTGCTCGGCCTCGATGCTCTGCGGCGGAAGACGGTCGAGGGACACGGCGGCTCCGGGTGCGGGTCGGGGTCCGGCTCATGGTGCCGCGCCGGACGCGACGGCGCGAGTGGGTTCTCCACGAGTGCGCTCCCGGTATCCCCGACAGGGCGCCGCCGCGGGGCGGAAGGTGTGGACGCGCTGTGGACGACGCGGTCCGGGGCCGTAGGGTCAGTCGAGGCGGCGGATCACCCCGATGAGCTTCCCCTGGATCCGCACGTCGTCGTAGTACTGCGGCGGGTACCGCGGGTTGGCGGGCTGGAGGCGGATCCGGCTCCCCTCCTTGTAGAACCGCTTCAGGGTGACGGCGTTCTCCTCGACCTGGGCCACGACGATGTCGCCGTTGCGGGCGGTCTGCTGCGGCCGGATCACGACGTAGTCGCCGTCGGCGATGAGGGCGTCGATCATCGAGTCGCCGCGGACGCGCAGGAGGTACGCGTCCCCCGAGGGCGCGAGGAGGTCGGGGATCGCCCGGTACTCGTCCGCGCTCGCGTATGCCTCGATCGGCCCGCCGGCGGCGATCTCGCCGATGACGGGCAGGAGGTGCGCCTCGACCGGCATCGACTGCGGGGTGAGCTCGGCCGAGAGGCCGAGCTGGAGGGCCGCCTTCGGCGTGAGGCGGATCATCCGGGACTTCGCTGCGCCGCGGTCGAGGAATCCCTCGTCCTCGAGGGCCCGGAGGTGGTGGTGGACGGCCGACGTGGAGGCGAGCCCGACCGCCAGCATGATCTCCCGCACCGATGGCGGGACGCCGTTCGCCCGGATCATCGCGGCGATGTGGTCGAGGATCTTCCGCCGACGCTCGGCGTCATGCCTGGTCACGCGTGCTCCTTTCCGAGCCGTTGCAGGAAGCCTACCGAACACCCGTTCGATTGTCAAGCGCGCCGCGCCGCGGGCGTGAACGCGCCGCGGGTGTGCCGCGCCGCAGGCCGCCGCGGGGGCCCGTCCCGAGGACGTTCGGCACTGGCGGCCGCCCACCGGGCGCGTCGACGATCGCCTCCCACAGCCGCGGCCGAGGTTCGGAGATGACCCGCGTCCTCATCGTCCATCACGACATCGACCTCTCGGACCAGGAGGTGGACAGCCTCCGGAGGCGCGGCTACGACGCGCAGCAGTGCCGCGGCCCGATCGGGGCGTCCTGCCCGATCCTCGCCGGCCTCCCGTGCAGCCTCGCCGAGGGCGCGGACGTCCTCGTGTACGACGCCTTCGCCACCGGCGAGCCCGACGGCGCCCGGGCGCTCATCGAGGGGATGCGCGAGATCCACCCGAAGGTCCCGATCGTCCTCGTCGCCTCGGGGATGGAGCCGGCCTGGATGGAGACGGCCGGGCTCCACGGCGTCACGCCGCTCGTCGGGCTGCCGACGGGCGAGCGGCTCGTCGCGGCGATCGAGGCCGCGCTCGGCTCGCCCGGGCCGGAGGAGGACGCCGATGTGGGCCAGGCGCGGATGCCGTCCCGAGGGGCGGCGCCGCGTGCGCCCGGCGGCCCGGACACGCCCGGCGGCCCGGGCGGGGCAGGCTGGTAGACTTCCCCTTTGCCCGCGCGCGGCGCGCGGGCTGGAGGACGGGAGCACCCGACGAGGATGGCGGACCCCACGACGCGGTTGACGATGCCGGCACGCCGCCGGCGCCGGAGCCGCCGCCGGGCGATGATCGGCCGGACGATCACGCTGCTCGCGCTGCTGCCGCTCGCGGCACGGCTGCCGGCCCATGCCCGGATCATCGGCGGGCTCCTCGGCGACCCCCGCGTCCCCGCCGCCCGCAAGGCGGTCCTCGCCTGGGCGCTCGGCTACGCGGTCGCGCCGGTCGACGTCGTCCCCGACCGGATCCCGGTCATCGGCATGCTCGACGACCTCGTCGTCGCCGCGCTCGCCGTCGACAGGTTCCTCGCCGGGGTGCCCGACGACGTCCTTGACGAGCGGCTGGCGGCCGTCGGCCTCCCCCGCGCCGCGTTCGACGAGGACGTCCTCCGCGTCCGGCGCCTCGTCCCGCGCCCGATCCGCCGCATCGTCCACCGAATCCCCGCCGCGCTCCGCCTCGGGGGCCGCCTCACCCGCGAGGCCGGCCTGGGAGCGCGCGTCCGGGACATCTTCGACATGGAGGGTTCTCCCGCGTGAAGGTCATCCTGACGAGCGACGTCGCCAAGCTCGGCAAGAGCGGCGAGCTCAAGGACGTCACCGACGGCTTCGCCCGCAACTTCCTCATCCCGCAGAGGCTCGCGGTGCCGGCCGCCGGCGGCGCCTACCGCGCCTGGCAGCACGACATCGCGAACCGCGAGGAGAAGCGCCAGCGCGAGCGCTCCGAGGCGGAGATCGCGGCGAACCGGATCGGCTCGACGACGCTCACGATGGGCGTAAAGGTCGGCGAGGGCGGCAAGCTCTATGGCTCGATCACCGCCCAGGACATCGCCGACGCCCTGGGCCGCCGCGGCATCACCGTCGACCGGCACAAGGTCGAGCTCGACCAGCCGCTGAAGTCGCTCGGCACGTACAAGGTCGCGGTCAAGGTCTACGCGGGCATGACGCCGGAGGTCACGGTCGTCGTCGAGCCGAAGGGCTGACCCGCCGGCCGCCCGCCGCGGCTGACCCGCCGGCCGCCCGCCGCGGCTGACCCGCCGCACCCCTTCGCCGCCGCGCGCCCTGCCGGCGCTCCCGGCCTGCGGCCGCTCAGCCACGCGGGCGCCAGATCGCCACGCCGTCGGCGTCGTAGACGGTCTCGAAGCGCGGGCTCGCCGCGAAGTCGGTCGGGGTCCCCCCGCCGCAGTCGGGGATCCCCCCCGACGACAGCACGTACGTCGCGCCGTAGCGGGCCATCACCGCCGCCGCCGCGTCCGGGCCGTCGCAGTACGCCGTCGTGACGTCTGCGGCGCGCTCGTCGGGGTCGTAGCCGAGGTTCGCCGCGTACGGCCCGAACGTCGTGACGCGGAAGCGGCCGGCGTAGTCGACCGGGCTGTTGATGAACGCGTCGGTGACGAAGACCGCCCGCTGCGGCGTGTTGGCCGCGATCCACCGCGCCGCCTCCTCCTGGCCCGGGCTCAGGGCGACCGTCTCCGCCACCGCGTGCCAGGTCGCGACGAGGACGGGCGAGATCGACGCCGCCGCGATGACGAGCGCGGCCACGAGGGTGGTGCGACGGCGGAGGAGCCAGCCCCCGAGGATGGCGAGGGCGACGAACAGGAGCTGGAAGTACTTGTTCATGTCGAACTCGATCGCGCTCGCCACGACGAGGTTCGGAACGAGAAACATGCTCAGCGCCCACGCCGCGAGGAACGCCCGCGCCGGCGGCCGCGTCGTCGCGAGCGCGAGGAGGCCGAGGAGGAGCGGGATCCCGAGGTTCGTGAGGTAGAAGAAGGCGACCGCGCCGGGTCCGTCCTCGAAGCGAGCTTCCCCCCAGCCGGCGACGAGCCGGACCGAGCCGCGCTCGCCCTGGAGGAGCGCCGGCCCGACGACGAACGGAAGCGCGAGGACGACCGGGCCGAGGAAGAGCGCGGCGTCGCGGACCCAGCCAGGCCGCCGCCACGCTCGCCGCGCGAGCGCGTAGAGGAGGACGAGGAGGTACGTCGCCGGGAAGAAGTAGAAGTGGAACGGGGCGAGGAGCGCGGCGAGGACGCCGCCGAGGGCCATCCCGGCGGGGCGTCGTCCGAGCGAGACGTGGACGAGGAGGAGGACCGCGAGGAGGCCGGGCAGGCCGAAGGTCGTGGCCCGGTGCGGCAGGAGGCCGGTTCCGAGGATCGAGGCGATCCTGAAGTACGGCCAGCCCTCGTCCCACGTGTTGTCGTACGGGTGGAGCCGGACGAGGTCCCACGGGGCGCCCGCGCCGGCCTGGACGTCGAGGACGAGCCGGATCCAGCCCATCCCGCCCCCCAGGAGGACGAGGAGGGTCGCGATCGTCGCGGCGCGGCGGCTCCCGGTGAGGTGCCGCGCGAGCTCCCAGGCGACGAGGGCGAGCGCCCCCGCGAGCACCGCGCTCGAGACGATGAAGACCGGGATGACGTGGAGGCCCGCGGTCGCCGCCGTGATCGCCCCGTGGAAGTCGGCGAACCAGTGGTACGTGAGGGGGACGCCTGCGAAGTACGGCACCTGGGGCGGGAAGTTGCCCTCGACGATGCTCTGGCCGATCGCGACGTGGACGAGGAAGTCGCTCCAGTTCCACCCCCCGGAGACCCAGCCGGCCGGGATCTCGCGCCAGGCGTTCGCCGCGAGAATCCCGCCGACGAGGAGCGTCGCGAACGCCGCCAGGAGGAACGGGGCCCGCTCTCGCCGGACGGCGTCGAGGGCGCGGCGCGCGTCGAGCGGCGGGGGCGGCGCGAGGAAGGGAAGGGGCGCGCTCGCGAGGGCGAGGCTCGCCCCGGCGAGGAGGGCGGCGGTGGCGAGGGCGACGGGACGGTCGAACGCGCCGGCGGCGAGGCCGACGAGGTTGCCGAGGTGGGCGGCGAGGTACGTCGAGGCGACGATCCCGACGCCGAGCCGCGCGGCCGGCCCGAGGCGGGGCACGACGCGCCCGACGAGGAGCCAGCCGGGGACGACGAACAGGAACGGCCAGGCCACCGCGATCGCGAGCGGCGGGGCGAGCCAGGCTGCGGCGAACGCGACCGCCCCGGCGACCGCCACGATGGGCGCGCGCTCTCGGACGAGCGACCGGGCGGCTGGGGGACGGGGCTGGGCGGGGCTTCCGGCGGGAGTCACGTCGCGGCGATGATAGGCGGGTGCGGACGAGCCCCACGATCCTTCACGTCGATCTCGACGCGTTCTTCGCGGCGGTCGAGCAGCGCGACCGGCCGGAGCTGCGCGGCCGCCCCGTGATCGTCGGCGGCGACTCGCGCGCGCGGGGCGTCGTGTCGACGGCGAGCTACGAGGCGCGGGCGTTCGGCGTCCACTCGGCGATGCCCCTCCGCACGGCCGCCGGGCTCTGCCCGGACGGCGTCTTCCTCCCCGTGGACGGGGCGAAGTACCGCCGCGAGAGCCGCCGGGTCATGGAGATCCTGGGGCGGTACACCCCACTCGTGGAGCAGGTCTCGATCGACGAGGCGTTCCTCGACGTCGCGGGCAGCGAGAAGCTCTTCGGCCCCCCGGCGGAGATCGCGCGCCGCCTGAAGGCCGAAGTGCGGGACGAGACCGGGCTCACCGTGAGCGTCGGCGCCGCGACGACGAAGCTCGTGGCGAAGGTCGCCTCGGACCTGCGGAAGCCCGATGGCCTCGTCGTCGTGGCGCCCGGCACCGAGGCCGCCTTCCTCGCGCCGCTCGCGATCCGGCGCCTGTGGGGCGTGGGCGAGCAGACGCGGCTCATCCTCGCCGAGCACGGCGTGCGCACGATCGGGGACCTCGCCGCCCTCCCGCTCGACGTTCTCGTCCGCCGCCTCGGGGCCCACGGGGCGGCGCTCCACGACCGGGCCCGCGGGATCGATCCCTCGCTGGTGACGCCCGAGACGGCGGCGAAGTCGGTGAGCCACGAGCACACGTTCGACGTCGACACCGCCGACCCCGAGGTCATCGAGCGCACGCTCCTCGCGCTCGCGGAGGGCGTCGCCGCGCGCCTCCGCGCCGGCGGCGTCCGGGCGTCGACCGTCCAGGTGAAGGTCCGCGACAGCGCGTTCCACACGTCCACCCGCCAGCGGACGCTCCCCGAGCCGACCGATCTGGCCGACCCGATCTTCCGGACGGCGCTCGACCTGGCCCGGCCGGAGGTGCGCGGGCGACGAGTCCGGCTCCTCGGGGTCGGGGCCCATGGCCTCGGGGAGCCCGCCCAGCTGGACCTCTTCGGGGAGGAGGACCCCCGCCGCCACCGGGCCGCGGAGGCCCAGGACGCGATCCGCCGCAAGTACGGGACTCATGCCCTCACGCGGGCGCGGCTCCTCGGCGACCCGCTCGCCGACCCTGGCGGCCGCGACCCGCTCCAGCCGCTCGAGGGCCGGCGGGTGGGGCGCGCCCTGCCCGCCGGCGGGCCGGACGACCGCGGGCGCGCGGGCCGGCCGCCCGGCGCGGGCGGTCGAACGCCGGCTCCCGACGACGATCCGCCGACGCCCTGATCATTTCAAACGCCCGTGCCAACCGACCTGGCACGGTGCCCGGTGATCGTTCGCGCCAGTCGAGCCGCGGGCGCTTGACACCGAACGGGCGTTCGATTACTGTCTCCGACAGACTCGAACAGGTGTTCTGTCTCCCGTGTGCCCCGGGCGACGACGAGCCGCCGAGAAGGAGCGACACCATGGCGATGATCCGCGTCGAGCCGGTGGAGGTCCGGGTCCGGACCGACTGGCTCTCCGGTTGCCCCCGGGAGATCCACTGGGGCGAGCGCACGATCCCTGTGACGGGGATCGCGGCCGTGCGCCGGGAGCGCTCGGCCTACCCGATCGGGATCGGGCCGCGCACGACGTTCGAGGTCGACACGCCCGAGGCGCGCCTCGCGCTCACGTTCCGCCACCGCGGGCGGCGCTGGCTCGTCGAAGGCCTCGACGCCGAGATCGCCCGCGCCGCCTGACGCCCGAGCCGGTGGCGGTCGCGCCAGGGGTCGCGGGCGGCGCCCCGCAGTCCCGCAGCCGCCGCAGGCTCGCACCCGCCCCGGCGGCCGCCGCGTCGCATGACCGCGCCGGTCCTCCGCCCGGCGCACCCCGGCCCGCCGCCCTCCCGGCGGGCCGACTCCCTCGGGCCCGGGGTGAGCGCGACCGGTACCGCGCTCGCCTCGGGCCCGGCCACGCGCGGGTCGTCCGGCAGGAGGTCCGGGGCATGACGGCTCTGTCGGGCCGTGGCCTGCCTCGTACAATCGGGCGCATGTCGGATCAGCCCGCGCCCCGCTTCGGCGCGATGACGCTCGACGAGTTCATCGGGACCCTGTCCTCCGCGACGCCGAGCCCCGGCGGCGGGTCCGCATCGGCCGTGGCGGCGGCCTGCGGCGCGGCGCTCGTCGCGATGGTCGCGGCACTCTCGACAGACCGCCCGAAGTACGCCGCGTACGCCGGGAGCCATGCTCGCCACGGGGCGGCCGGGCGGGAGCTGGCCGGGCGGCTCATGGCCCTCGCGGACGAGGATGCTGCCGCGTACGGCGCCTTCGCGGCGGCGCTGAAGCTGCCGCGCGAGACGGACGCGGAGAAGACCGCGCGGTCGACGGCGATCCGTGCGGCGGCGCGTGTCGCCGCCGAGGTGCCCCTGCGGACGCTCGGGGCGTGCCGCGACGTCGTCACCGCCGCCGAGGCGCTCGCGGGGCGGAGCAACCTCAACGCGGCGAGCGACCTCGCCGTCGCCTCGCGCCTCGCCGAGGCGGCGGCGCACGGGGCCGCCGAGAACGTCCTCGTCAACCTCCCGTCGCTCGCCGACGAGGCGCTCGCCGGCTCGATGCGCGACCGGGTCGCCGCCATGCTCGTGGAGACCGAGGAGCTGGCCGAGGCGACCCGCGCCTTCGTCGAGGGCGGCGAGCTCCGCGAGCCGGCAGCCGCGGAGCCCGCCGCGGGTGCCGGCTCCGCGGCCGGCGGGGGCGGCGCGTGACCCTCCTCGGCGACGCCGGCCCGCGGCTCCTGCGGGGCGGGCCGATCGCGGCGGACGTCCGGACGACCGTCGCCGCCGATGTCGCGGCGTTCAGGGCCGAGCACGGCTACGCGCCCGAGCTCGCCGTCGTCATCGTCGGCCGCGACGCCCCCTCGGCCGTCTACCTCCACAAGATCCTCGACGGCTGCCGCCTCGTCGGGATCCAGGACCGGCTCGTCGAGCTCGGCGACGACTGCACGCCCGAGGCGCTCGGACGCGAGATCGCGGCCCTCGGTGCCGAGCGGACGGTGGCGGGGATCATCGTCCAGCAGCCGCTCCCGCCCGCGATCCCGCTCCGGGTCGTCATCGACACGCTCGACCCGGCGAAAGACATCGACGGGATCCACCCCCTGAACGCCGGGCTCCTCGCGCTCGGCTACGAGGGCTTCCTGCCGGCAACCGCGCATGCCGCGGTCGAGCTCCTGAAGCGTTCGGGGGTCGAGCTCGCCGGTCGCCGGGCCGTCGTCGTCGGGCGCTCGAACGTCGTCGGGAAGCCGGCGGCGCTCCTCCTCCTCCGCGAGCACGCCACGGTGACGATCTGCCACTCGCGCACCCCCGACCTCCGGGTCCTCCTCCGCGAGGCGGACGTCGTCGTCGTCGCCGCCGGGCGGCCCGGCCTCGTGACCGGCGAGATGCTGAAGCCGGGTGCCGTCGTCGTCGACGTCGGGATCAACGTCGTCGAAGGTCGCCTCGTCGGTGACGTCGACTTCGACTCCGCGGCGCGCGTCGCGTCGGCGATCGCCCCCGTGCCGGGCGGCGTCGGGCCGCTCACGAACGCGATCCTCCTCACCCACCTCGTGTGGGCGGCCCGCAACCAGGCGGAGGGACGCGCCGCCCCCGGCGCCCCCTCGCTCCGCCCCCCCGGCGCCCCCTCGCTCCGCCCCCCCGGCGCGGCCGGCGCGCGCCACGATCCCGCGCCCCCCACCCCCACGTCGCAACCCGCGCCCTGACGCGCGGCGCCCCGGAGGCATCCATGTCGGTCCCGTCCGATCTCGAGATCGCGCGCTCCGTCACCCCGCGGCCCATCGGCGACCTCGCCGCCGAGCTCGGCCTGCGGCCCGAGGAGCTCGAGCTCTACGGCCCCACGAAGGCGAAGGTGACCCTCGCCGGCGTCGAGCGCGTCGAGCGCGAGCGGCCCCGCGGGAAGTACGTCGTCGTGACCGCGATCACGCCGACGCCGCTCGGCGAGGGCAAGACGACGACGACCGTGGGGCTCGCCCAGGGCCTCAACCGGATCGGGCGGAGGGCCGCCGTCGCGATCCGGCAGCCTTCGCTCGGGCCGGTCTTCGGGATCAAGGGCGGCGCCGCCGGCGGCGGCTACAGCCAGATCATCCCGATGGAGGACTTCAACCTCCACCTCACCGGCGACATCCACGCGATCAGCGCCGCCCACAACCTCGCGTCGGCCTTCCTCGACAACCACCTCCACCACGGGAACGCCCTCGGCATCGACCCGTTCTCCATCCGCTGGCCGCGGGTCGTGGACATCAGCGACCGCGCGATCCGCAAGGTGATCGTCGGCCTCGGCGGGAAGGAGAACGGGGTCCCCCGCGAGAGCGAGTACGTGATCACGGTGGCCTCCGAGGTCATGGCGATCCTCGCCCTCGCGCACGACCTGTTCGACCTCCGGGCGCGGCTCGGCCGGATCGTTGTCGCGACGAACCGGGAGGGGAAGGCCGTCACGACGGAGGACCTCGGGGTGGCGGGGGCGATGACCGTCCTCCTCCGCGACGCGATCAAGCCGAACCTCCTCCAGACGCTCGAGGGTGGCCCGGCGTACGTCCACTGCGGGCCGTTCGCGAACATCGCCCACGGCAACAGCTCGATCCTCGCCGACCGCCTCGCCCTCGCGACCTCGGACATCGTCGTCACCGAGGCCGGCTTCGGGGCCGACATGGGGGCCGAGAAGTTCTTCGACATCAAGTGCCGGGCGTCCGGCCTGCGCCCCGACGCGGCGGTCGTCGTGGCGACGATCCGGGCCCTCAAGATGCACGGCGGCGTCGGGCGGATCGTCGCCGGGCGGCCGCTCGACCCGGCCCTCACGACCGAGAACGTCGAGGCGGTCCGGAAGGGAGCCGCGAATCTCGCCGCCCAGGTCGGGATCGTCCACTCGTACGGCGTCCCGGTCGTCGTGGCGATCAACGCGTTCCCCACCGACACCGCGGCCGAGTACGCCGTCGTCCGCGAGGTCGCCCTCGCCGCCGGCGCCCGCGACGCCGTCGTGACGCGGAACTGGGCCGAGGGCGGGAAGGGCGCCGAGGCGCTCGCCGCCGCCGTCTGGGACGCCGCCGCGTCCGGCGAGGCCGACTTCCGCTTCCTCTACCCCGACGAGATGTCGCTCCGCGACAAGGTCGAGACGATCGCTACCCGGGTCTACGGCGCGGACGGTGTCGACTTCGCCCCCGCGGCGACGAAGGCTCTCGCCGAGTACGAGGCCCTCGGGTACGGCCACCTGCCGGTGTGCGTCGCGAAGACGCACCTCTCGCTCAGCCACGACCCCAGCCTGAAGGGCCGGCCGACGGGCTTCCGCTTCCCGATCCGCGACGTCCGCCTCTCCGCCGGCGCCGGCTTCATCTACCCCCTCGCGGGGGACATGCGGACGATGCCCGGCCTGCCCTCCCATCCCGCCGGCGAGAAGATCGACATCGACGCCGACGGGAACGTCGTGGGGCTCTTCTAGCCGACCGGCCCCGACCGGCCTCCCCCGTCGGACCGGGCATCGCCGGCGTCCGCGCCGCCGCGTCGGGCGTCGTCCGCGGCAGCGCCGTCCCGCCCGGCATGCTCGACGAACGGCGACCCGACGACGTCCTCCCAGGGTCCGAGGAGGAGGTCGAGCTCCCAGTCGGCGAGGAGGTCCTCGAGGACGACGGCGTAGGCGGCGTCGAGGACGATCGGCACGGCGGCGACGCGCGGGCCGATCTCCTTCCTGCTGTCCGGCGTGCCCGCGACGCCGGCGGGGAACCAGTGGCTCGTGCTCGAGGCCCACGACGCGACCTCGTCGCCGACCGCCCGGATCGCGTCGAGGCGCCCCCCGCGCTCGGCGATCTCCCGGAGGCGCCCCCGGACGCCGACCCGCGCTCCGACGTCCGGATCGTCGGGGGCGGTCCCGGTCACCCCGCCGCCGGCTGCCGCCAGCGCGGCGACCGCGCCCGGGTCGAGGTGCTCGAGGTCGTCGAGGAGGCGCTCCGTCGCGGCCGTGTTCGGCCCGTACGTCGGGCGACGCATCGACGCTACAGCGAGGTCGCGACGAAGAGGCAGAACGCGACGACGAGTCCCGCCGCGATGCCGAGGAGCCCCGCTCCCCAGGCCGCCCAGTCCACGGGGCCCAGCGGCTCGGCGTGCTCTCCGTCCTCGTCGTGGCCCGCGTGCCCGTGCCGGCCCTCGTCGGGCTCCTGGGCGGCGGGGTGGTCGAGGTGCGTCGCGTCGGTCATGGCGTCCATTCTAGACGCCGCGCCGGTAGACTCCGGGCCACGATGCTCACCCTCGTCCTGACCCGCCACGGCCTGACCGATCGCTCCGACCCCGAGCAGCACCTCGGCCAGGGGATCGACATCGGCCTCTCCGCCGCGGGCCGGGCCCAGGCGGAGGCCCTCGCGGCGCGGATCGCCGACGAGCGGTTCGACCGGATCGTGAGCAGCCCGCTCCGGCGGGCGCTGGAGACGGCCGCGATGGTGGCGCGGGGACGGCCGGTGGAGACGGACCGGCGTCTCGCCGAGATGGACTACGGGGCCTGGGAGGGGCTCACGTACGAGGCCCTCGAGGCGCGGGACGCCGGCTTCCGGGCGCGGTGGGTCGCCGACCCGGAGGCGCTCGCCTGCCCGGGCGGCGAATCCGGCGCCGACGTCGCGGTGCGCGCCCGCTCGTTCGTCGCCGACCTCCTGGCGTGGGCCGCTGCCGCCGGCGCCCCGCCCGATCCCGTCGTCCTCGCCGTGGCCCACAGCACCCTGAACCGGATCCTCCTCTGCGTCGCGGTCGGCGTGCCGGTCCGGGAGTACCGGCGGCGCTTCACCCAGGGCCAGGCGAACCTCACGGTCCTGCGCTGGCCCCCCGGCGCGGCCCCGGAGGCGGCGCGGATCCTGACCGTGAACGACTCGTCGCACGTCGCGGCGCCCGGCCAGGCGCCATGGGAGCCGGCGCCGGGCGCCTGACGCGCCGGGCGGGTGGCGCGAGCCTACTCGGCCCCGGCGTCCGGGGCGCGCCGCCGGCCCGGCACCGGCCGGCCGAGCCGGATCCAGAGGAGGGCGGCGGCGAGGACGACGACCGCGACCGCGATCGCGAGGTCGAACGGCTGGAGCATCTCCCGGATCTGGACCCAGTTCGTCCCGAGCTGGACGCCGGCCCACACGAGGGCCGTCGACCAGAGGAAGGCGCCCGCCGTCGAGTAGAGGACGAACTTCCGGAGGTCCATCCGGGCGACCCCGGCGGGGAAGCTGATGAACGTCCGGACGATCGGGAGGAGGCGGCTGAAGAACGCCGTCTGGGATCCCCAGCGGGCGAAGAAGTGGTCCGCGATCTCGATCTCGTGGCGGCGGATGAGGAGGTACTTCCCGTAGCGCTCGAGGAACGGCCGCCCGCCGTAGGCCCCGATGGCGTACGCGATGAGCGAGCCCGTCGTGTTCCCGATCGTCCCGACGACGACGACGATCCAGAAGCCCCACGGCTGGCGGGTGAGCGGCTCGAGCTGCCCGGGGTCGGAGACGAGGAAGCCGGCGAACGGGAGGATGAGCTCCGAGGGGAGCGGGATCATCGCCGACTCGATGGCCATCGCGAGAAGGACGCCGAGGTAGCCGACCGCGCCGTAGAGCGATTCGAGGAACGGGATGACGATCTGGTCGATGAAGGCGAGCATCGCGGGCAGGATACGCGAGGGCAGCGATCCCGGCGGCCGACCGTGCGGGTCGCGCCCCGCCGCCTCGCGGCGGGTGTGCCGGGGAGGCTATCCTCGCCGACGTGAGCGAGCGACCGGCGCGACCCGCGGACCATCCCGGCGGCCCCCACTTCGATCCGGGGCTCGCCGCGGCCGGCGGCGCGGTCCGGGAGGTGGTCCTGACCGGGGCCGACCTCTCGATCGCCGACGTCGAGGCCGTGGCGCGCGGCGGGGCCCGGGCGGTCCTCGACGTCCACGCCCGGGCGCGGATGGCCGAGGCACGGGCCGTCGTCGAGCGGCTCGCCGCCTCCGGCGAGGTCGTCTACGGGATCACGACCGGGTTCGGCGACCTCGCGACCGTCGTCATCCCGCCGGCCGAGACGCGCCGCCTCCAGGAGAACCTCCTCGCGAGCCACGCGGTCGGCGTCGGCCCGGCCCTGCCGCGCGACGTCGTCCGGGCGATGCTCCTCCTCCGGGCGAACACGCTCGCCCTCGGGCACTCCGGCTGCCGCCCCGTCCTCGTCGACCGGCTCCTCCGGCTCCTCGAGCTCGGGATCCATCCCGTCGTGCCGGCCCAGGGGAGCGTGGGGGCGTCGGGCGACCTCGCGCCCCTTGCGCACCTCGCCCTGCCGCTCGTCGGGCGCGGCGAGGTCGAGCTCGACGGCCACGTCCTGCCGGCCCTCCTCGCCCTCCGCGAAGCCGGCCTCGAGCCGCTCGTCCTCGAGGCGAAGGAGGGGCTCGCGCTCCTCAACGGGACCCAGCTCATGAGCGCGATCGGCGCCCTCCTCCTCGCCGACGCCGACCGCCTCGCGCGGACCGCCTCGGTCGCGGCCGCGCAGTCCGTCGAGGCGCTCCTCGGCACCGACGTCGCGTACGCGGCCGCGTACCAGCTCGCGCGGCCGCACCCCGGGCAGGTGGCCGTCGCGGCGGAGATGCGGCACCTCCTCCGCGGCTCCGGGCTCATGGCCCACCACCACGCGTCGAGCCACAAGGTCCAGGACCCGTACTCGCTGCGCTGCGTGCCGCAGGTCCACGGCGCCGTCCGCGACGCGCTCGACCACCTCCGGCGGGTCCTCGACGTGGAGATGAATGCGGCGACCGACAACCCGCTCGTGTTCCCCGAGGGCGGCGTCGCCGGGCCGGAGGTGGCCGCGACGGGCGGCGGGCTCGTCATCTCCGGTGGGAACTTCCACGGCGAGCCGATCGCGCTCGCCCTCGACTTCGCGAAGCTCGCCCTCGCCGAGCTCGGGGCCATCAGCGAGCGCCGCCTTGCCCTCCTCGTCGACGCCCGCCTCAACGGCGGCCTGCCCCCCTTCCTCGCGCCCTCGAGCGGCCTGAACTCGGGGATGATGCTTCTCCAGTACACGGCCGCGGCGCTCGCCTCGGAGGACAAGGTCCTCGCCCATCCGGCCTCCGCCGACTCGATTCCCACGTCGGCGAACCAGGAGGATCACGTCTCGATGGGCGCGACCGCGGCCCGCCACGCGCGCGAGGTCCTGGCGAACGTCGAGCAGATCGTCGCCCTCGAGCTCCTCGCCGGCGCGCAGGCGCTCGACCTCCGGCGCGCGGCGCTCGCCCGGGACGCCGGCACCGGTCCCGAGGCGGCACCCGCCCCCGGCGCGGGAGTGGCGGAGGCGCACCGCCGGATCCGGGAGGTCGTCGCCCCGCTCGACGCGGACCGCGAGATGGGCGCCGACATCGCGGCGGTCGCACGCCTCGTCCGGGGCGGGGCGCTCGCCGACCTCGTCGACGCCTGAGCCGCGGAGGCCGACGGAACCGCGCCGGCCGCGCGCCGGCACGAACGGCGCCGGAACCGGCCCCGCGGGGGGAACGGCCCCCCGGCGGCAGGCGTCCCGCGGGGCGGGTCAGCGGCGGAGGCCCCGCCGCAGTGCCCGCAGCCCGAGGATCGAGAGGCCGACGGCGACCGCCTGCCGCCACGCCCAGCCGAGGCCGCCCGGGTCGTCCGGTCCGACGACGAGCCGCGACCCGTCCGCGGGGGCGATCCGCACGAGCGGGACCCATGCGACGCACGCGAGGACCTCCTCGTCCGGCGCGGTCGGCGGGAAGCACCCGATCATCGCGCCCGGGAGGGCCATGGAACGGCAGAGGGGCGGGATGATCCGGGCGCGCACGCTGGGGTCGGACGCCTCGGTTGCGAGGGCCGCGATCGGCGGGCGGCCCGGGAGGAGGAGCTCGACCCGCGGGTCCTCGAGGAGGTTGCGGAACCAGAGCGTCGTGGGGCCGTAGCCCGCGAGCACCCACGCCGCACCGTCGGCGACGAGATAGCCGAGGGGCGCGGCGCGGGGCAGGCCGGAACGGCGCCCGGTCGTCGTGACGAGGCACTGCCAGCCCGTGAGGGGGTTCCCCAGCCACGCGGCGAGGCCGGCGCGGTGGAACGGCACCATCGCGTACCGGTTCGCCCAGCGGAAGGCGCTGCGGCTCGCGTCGGCGAGGGCCTGCGCCCGCGGCGAGAGGGTTGGCGGCGGGACGAGCGAGCCCGGCGGGTCGAGCGCGCCCGGCGG
>JAJZRQ010000039.1:0-4478 GCA_021802585.1 Chloroflexota bacterium | reverse complement strand
CCGGCGGTCGCGCGTCCGGCGGGTTGAGCGCGTCCGGCGGTAGCGTGTCCGCGGCCGCCGGCCGAATGGGGTCCCCGGGATCGTTCATCGTCGAAGCGTCGCGCGCGGGGGACCGGGATCGCCAGTGCCGCGTGTCCCGAAGGCGCCGGCGCTCCAGGCAGGGACACTCCCGGCCCACCAGGCGCGCGGCGGTCGCGGGCGGCGCCGCCACCACCGGCGACCGCGGAGTACCCTGCGCGCCATGGACGGGATCCGCATCGTCGACGTGACCGACCGGCCCTCGTTCGAGCGCATCCCGCCGTGCGCCGACCCGTCATTCGACCATCGAACCTGCGACTACTGGGAGGACGCCGACCGCGGGTCGAAGGCGCACCGCGCGAGCTGGCTGCGGGCGGCAGAGCCGGCCCCGGGAGCCCGGCCGCCGGCCCGCCGGCCGTCGAACCCGTTCCTCGCCGATCTCGCGGGACGGGACGCGCCGGACAACCCGTTCGCCCCCCGCCGGGCGGCCGCCGCGAATCCGTTCGCCCTCGACGACGCGGACGAGCCCCTTCCGGGCAACCCCTTCGCCCCGCAGCGCGCCGCGCGCCCGGCCGTCGCCTCCGGCGCCGCGCCGAAGCTCACGCTGCTCGGCCGCGGGCTCGCGGTGTTCGGCAGCTACGCGAAGGTCCTCCTCGTGGGCGACGAGACCGCCGACGGGGGCGAGCGCGCCGCCGCGTACGCGCAGTTCGGGCCGCTCTCCGCCTATCCGCGGGCGCTCCGGACGCGCGAGCTGTACCCGCGGCTCCCCCAGGCGCCGCTCCCGGCGGTCGTGACCTGCATCGCCGTGACGGCCGAGGACCGCGGCCGCGGTCTCGGGCAGCGGCTCGTCGCGGCCGTCTGCGACGACCTCGCCGCGCGCGGCTTCGCCGCCGTGGAGGCGTACCCGGAGGTCCGCGTTTCCGCCGACGCAACGTCGGCGGCATCGGTCGCCTTCTGGGAGCGGGCCGGCTTCCGCGTGGCGGTCGCCGACGAGCGCTTCCCGGTCGTCCGCCGGGAGCTGTAGCGGCCGCCCGGGTGCGTCAGCCGAGGCCGCGGCCCCGGAAGGCGTTCGCGTGGGCGGGGAACCCCTCATGGTCCGCGAGCGCGGTCGTCGGTCCCGCGAGGCCCGCGAGGGCCTCCGGCGTCAGGCGGGCGATCGACGTCGTCGTCTGGAACGTCCGCGCGGTGACCCCGCCATTGAGCTTCGCGAAGCCGCCCGTCGGGAGCGTCGCCGGAATCCCGATCGAGTAGCTGCTCGCGCCGATCGGCGTGTCCTGCCCGAGGAGGATCTCGCCGGCGTAGCGGAGGCCCCGCAGCGTCTCCTCCGGGTCGGACGTCGCGACCTGGAGGTGCTCCGCGGCGTACTCGTTCGCGAAGGCGATCACGGCGGGCATCCCGTCGAACAGGAGGACCCCCCCGAGGTCGCCGAGGACGGCGGTCGCGAACGCGCGACGGGGCTCCGGGAGCGCGGCGACCTGCGCGGCGACGGCCGTCTCGAGGGCCGCGGCCAGCTCCGGCGCGTCGGTGGCGACGAGCGCAGCGGAATCCGGCCCGTGCTCGGCCTCGTTCACGAGGTCGAGGGCGAGGCGCCACGGGTCGGCCGTGGCGTCCGCGATGAGGAGGCTCTCGGACGGGCCGCAGAGCATGTTCGTCGCCGTCCCGAACCGCTGCGCGAGGACCTGCGCCGCGGCCACGGCCGGGCTCCCCGGCCCGACGATGCGGTGGACGCGGGGGAACGTCACCGTCCCGAACGTGAGGGCGGCAATTCCCGCCGGCCCATTCGCCCGGAACACCCGCGCGAGGCCCAGCTCGTGCGCGACCGCCAGGGTCGCGGGATCGACGGCGCCCGTCCCGGGCATCGGCGGGACGAGGACCGCGATCTCGGCCACGCCGGCGACGACGGCCGGCACGCCGACCTGGACGAGCACCGACGGGAAGCTTCCCTTGCCGGCAGGGACGTAGAGGCCGGCGGACGGGATGGGGGTCACCTGCTCGCCGACCTCGAAGCCCGGCCGGACCTCGGCGAGCCAGCCCGCCGCGGTCGCCCGGACCTGGGCGGTGTTGAACAGGCGGCTGTTGTGGATCGCCTCGCGGATGCCGCCGAGGAGCGCCGGCCCGGCCGCCGCGTGCGCGGCGGCGAGCTCCTCCGGGCCGACGCGGAGATCGGCGGCGGAGAACCGGACGCCGTCGAAGCGCTCCGTGGCGTCGAGGACGGCCGCGTCGCCCCGCGCCCGCACGTCCTCGAAGAGCGCCTCGATCGACGCCTGGAGCGCGGGCTCGAAGACGGCCGCCGTGGACCGGGCGAGGAGGCGGGCCTGCTCGGGGGCGTCCAGGTCGGCCCAGCGGCGGACGGCGAGGATCGGCATGTCCCGGCGAGGGTACCGGATCGACGCGCACCGCCGGCGCGGGAGCCGCACGGCGCGACGGCGGACCGCTCCCGGCCGGCGTGACACGCGGCCCGCGGCGCGCGACACTCTCGCCATGAGCCCCTCGCCCGGCGCCCACGACGCCCCGCCCCTCCCCGGTGCCCGCCCCGTCCGCGCCCCCCGCGGCACGGAGCTCTCGTGTCGCGGCTGGCAGCAGGAGGCGGCCCTCCGGATGCTCATGAACAACCTCGACCCGGAGGTGGCCGAGAACCCCGACGCGCTCGTCGTCTACGGCGGCACGGGCCGCGCGGCCCGGAGCTGGGAGGCGTTCGACGCGATCGTTCGCGAGCTGCGGGCCCTCGCCGATGACGAGACGCTCCTCGTCCAGTCGGGGAAGCCCGTCGGGGTCTTCCGGACGAGCGAGTGGGCCCCGCGGGTCCTCATCGCGAACTCGAACCTCGTCGGGAAGTGGGCCACGTGGGAGCACTTCCGGGAGCTCGAGCGGGCCGGCCTCATGATGTACGGCCAGATGACCGCCGGTTCCTGGATCTACATCGGAACGCAGGGGATCCTCCAGGGCACGTTCGAGACGTTCGCCGAGCTCGCCCGGCGGCACTTCGGCGGGACGCTGCGGGGGCGCGTCGTGCTGACCGCGGGCCTCGGCGGGATGGGGGGCGCCCAGCCCCTCGCCGTGACGATGAACGAGGGCGTCGTCGTCGCGATCGAGGTCGACGAGGCGCGGGCCCGCCGGCGCCACGAGATCGGCTACGTCGACCGGCTCACCGACTCGCCGGACGCCGCCCTCGCGATGGCCCGCCTGGCGGCCGCCCGGGGTGAGGCGCTCTCGATCGCCCTCGTCGGGAACGCGGCCGAGATCGAGCCCGCGTGGGCGAGGAAGGGAGAGCGGTTCGACGCCGTGACCGACCAGACGTCGGCCCACGACGCCCTCGCCGGCTACATCCCGCCGGAGATGACCCTCGCCGACGCTCTCGTCCTCCGCCGCACGCAGCCCGAGGTCTACGAACGCCGGGCGCTCGAGGGGATGGCCGCCCACGTCCGGGCGATGCTCTCCTTCCAGGAGCGCGGGGCGGTCGTCTTCGACTACGGCAACAACCTCCGGGCGCAGGCGCAGCGGGCCGGCGTGACGAACGCCTTCGACGTCGCGGGGTTCGTCCCGCTCTTCATCCGGCCCCAGTTCTGCGAGGGTCGCGGCCCGTTCCGCTGGGCGGCGCTGTCGGGCGACGCGGACGACATCCGGCGGACGGACGAGGAGGTCCTCCGCCTCTTCCCGGACGACGCCGGGCTGCGGCGCTGGATCGAGATGGCCGAGGCGAAGGTGCCGTTCCAGGGGCTCCCGGCGCGGATCTGCTGGCTCGGCTACGGCGAGCGGGCGCGGGCCGGGCTCGCCTTCAACGAGCTCGTTCGGCGGGGCGAGGTGGCGGCGCCGATCGTCATCGGGCGCGACCACCTCGACGCCGGGAGCGTCGCCTCGCCGAACCGCGAGACGGAGGCAATGGCCGACGGGACGGACGCGGTCGCGGACTGGCCGCTTCTCAACGCGCTCGTGAACACGGCGGCCGGGGCGACGTGGGTCTCGATCCATCACGGTGGCGGCGTCGGGATCGGGTACAGCCAGCACGCCGGGATGGTGGTGGTGGCGGACGGCACGGACCTGGCGGCACAGAAGCTGGAGCGGGTGCTGACGACCGACCCGGGGATGGGCGTGATCCGCCACGCGGACGCGGGCTACGAGCGGGCGCTCGACGTGGCGCGCGAGCGCGGCGTCCGGATCCCGATGCGCGACGGCGGCGGGGGGTAGGGGCGGGGCCAGGGACGATCCCCGGCCGCGGTCCCGCGGCCGACGCGGGCGATTCCCAGCATGACGGAGGGGTTGGAGCGGCAGTTGCGGACCTTGCGCGCCCCCGGCTTCGAGGCGACGAGGAACGCGGCGCCGTCCCAGGCGAACCAGGTCGGCACGAGGGCTGCCTCGCCGTCGGGCGTGGACGTGCCGCGCCGGGCGCCGGGCTCGCGAGCGCAGGTCGGCGGTCGCGCCGGCCCGGCGGCGCTCTACGCCGCCGGCACGCCCCGGGCCCC
>JAJZRQ010000127.1 GCA_021802585.1 Chloroflexota bacterium | reverse complement strand
CACGTCAGCCGGGGCGCCTGCCCCCTGCTACGATCGCGCGGCCATGCCCGACCGCTTCTACGTCACGACCGCGATCGCGTACGCGAACAACAAGCCCGGCCTCCACACTCTCCACGAGGTCATCGCGGCCGACGCGCTCGCCCGCTGGCACCGGATGCGCGGCGTCCCGACCCGCTTCCTGACCGGGACCGACGAGCACAGCGTCAACATCGCCATGAGGGCGGCCGAGGAGGGTCGGAGCCCGCGCGACTTCGTCGACGAGCAGGTCACCAAGTTCGTCGCCGCGGAGGACGCCCTCCTCATCGCCCCGGATCGCTTCATCCGGACGACCGACGCGGACCATGTCCGCGCGTCCCAGGAGATGGTGCGCCGGGCGTACGCGAACGGCGACATCTACGTCGGGACGTACGAGGGCTGGTACTGCCCGAACGAGGGATTCCGCAACCCGACCGACGTCGTCGAGACCGCGGCGGGAACGATCTGCCCGAACCACCCCGACGTCCCCCTCCAGTGGCTCACGGAGCGGAACTGGTTCTTCCGCCTCTCGGCGTACCAGGAGCGCCTGGAGCGCTGGTTCGAGGAGCATCCCGGCTTCGTCCAGCCCGACTACCGCCGGAACGAGATGCTCGGCTTCATCCGCGGCGGCCTCGAGGACTTCTCGATCAGCCGGGCCGGGGCGGGGTGGGGGATCCCGTTCCCGATCGCCGAGGACGGCCGGCCGGCCGTCAGCGAGGACGGCTCCCCGGACCCGGCGGCCGGGACGATCTACGTCTGGTTCGACGCCCTCATCAACTACATCACCGGTGCCGGCTTCCCCGACGACGCGGACCTCTTCGCGCGCTGGTGGCCGGCCGACCTCCATGTCATCGGGAAGGACATCGCCCGCTTCCACACGATCTTCTGGCCGGCGATGCTCTGGTCGGCCGGGCTCGAGGCGCCCCGCCGCGTCTGGGTCCACGGCTGGCTCCTCGCCCAGGGCGAGCGGATGAGCAAGAGCCGCGGCAACTTCCTCGACCCGCTCGACTTCGTCGCCGCATTCGGCGCCGACGGCGCCCGCTACGTCGCCCTCCGCGAGGTTGCCTTCGACCGCGACAGCGACGTGTCGTGGGACGGCTTCCTCCGGCGCTACAACGCCGACCTCGCGAACGACTTCGGGAACCTCGTGAACCGGACCGTCTCGATGGCCGGCCGGTACCTCGGCGGGGAGCGCCCGGCCCCGCGGGCAGCGCCGACGGCTCCCCTCGCCGGCGCCTGGGCGACGACGCTGCGGGTCGTCGAGGAGCGACTTGCCGGCTGCCTCGTCCACGAGGCGCTCGCCGCGCTCTGGGACTTCGTCGGGGCGGCGAACAGGGCGGTCGACGCCGAGGCGCCGTGGGCCGTGGCGAAGGCCGCGAAGGCCGGCGACGCCGCGGCCGCGGCGCGCCTCCGCGACGTCCTCGGTGACCTGCTCGAGGCATGCCGGCTCGTCGCCCTTGCCGCGGCCCCGGTCATGCCGGGGGCGGCGCCGCGCGTGCTGGCCCAGCTGGGGCACGCGTACCCCTGGGACGCGCGGGGCGACGGCGGCCCGCCGCTCCTCGACGAGCTCGTCTGGGGCGTCCACGCCACGGAGGCCGGGACGCTCGCGGCGCCGACCCCGCTCTTCCCGCGCCTCGACGTGGGGGAGCCCGGGGGCTGACCGGCGGCCCGGCGCCGTCCGCCCACCCCCGCCCGGGCGCCCGGGGTCCGCCGCGGCCGACGTGCCCCGCGCGGCGGGCGCGGGCGCGTCCCGGTCGCGCACAATGGGCCCATGCGGCTCGTCGACTCGCACGCCCACCTCCAGTCGCCGCAGTTCGCCGACGACCTCGCCGAGGTCCTCGCGGCGGCGGAGGTCGCCGGCGTCGATCGGATCCTCGTGCCGGGCTGGGACGAGGCGTCGTCGCGGCGGGCGCTCCAGCTCGCGACCGCGTTCCCGCGGATCGTCGTTGCGGCCGGCGTCCACCCCCACCAGGCGGCCGAGACGGACGACGCGGCCTGGGAGCGGACGGCCGCACTCGTCGCGGAGCCCGCCGTCGTCGCCGTGGGGGAGACGGGCCTCGACTACGACCGGCGCTTCTCGCCGGTCGAGGACCAGCTCGCGAACCTGCGGCGGAACCTCGCCCTCGCGCTCGCGACCGGCAAGCCGGCGATCCTCCATTGCCGGAGCGCCGCCGGGAGCCGGGACGCGCACGACGCGCTCCTCGCGGAGCTCCGGGCGGCGGGCCTCGGCGGGCCGGCGGCCCGGGCCGCCTTTGGTGACCGACCGCCGGCGATCCTCCACTCGGTCTCGGGGCCCGTCGACTACGTCGCGGCGGCCCTCGAGCTCGGCTGCGCCGTCTCGATCTCCGGGCTCGCCTTCCGGAAGGGCGAGGAGGCCACGGCCGAGAGCGTCCGCCTCGTGCCTGCCGACCGCCTCCTCGTCGAGACGGACGCGCCGTACCTCTCGCCGCCCGGCGCGCCCCGGCGCCGGAACGAGCCGGCCTGGGCGCGGGTCATGGCGGCCTGGGCCGCCGAGCGCCGGGGCGACGATCCGGAGGAGCTCGGCGCCCGGCTCGTCGCGAACTTCGACCGGATCTTCGCTGCCGCGGACGGGTAGGGGAGCGGTCCGGGGGGACCGCCGGTCCGCGGCGGTTCACGCTGGCGCGGACCGACCCCACATGCGCTCGACGATCGTCGGGTCGAACGCCCACTCGCGCATCGCGACGACCTTGCCCCGCCGGTACTCGAACACGGCGATCCGCTCGTCGTGGACCCGCTCCGGCCGTGGATCCGCTCCGGCCCAGGATCCGTCGGCGTACGTCAGTCGAGGGGCCGCCAGGTGATCGACATCGCGGCGTGGAGGGGCGACCCGGGCGCGACGACCGCGCACTCGCCGGTGGCGAGCCCGTTTGGTGGGCCGGTCTGGGGCTCGATGCAGACCCCCTCCTCCCGTTCGGTGTAGACGACCCAGAACGGGCACCCGCTCGCGACCCGGATCTCGAATGCACCAGGCCAGCGCACGCCCGGCGAGCCGGCCATCTCGACGAAGCAGTCGTCCCACGGCTCCGGCGGGATCGGCCGGACCACCTCGCCCGTCGGGATGCCGTCGGGGCCGCGGCGGAGCATCCCGCCCGCGGCGAGCTCCACGATGGCGGGCCCGCCGAGCGCCGTCCCGGCACCGTCCCGCAGGACCCGGCGGAACCAGGGGTGCCACCCGACGATCGTCGGCATCGGCCGGTTCGCGGCGCGCACCTCGAGCTCCGCGTGGAGCCCGTCCGGCGCCACCCGCACGCGGTGGATCGCCCGGCCTCCGAACGGCCACGGCGCGGCGAGGTCGGCGCCGAGCGTCGCCGTGGCGGGCCCCGCCGCCGCGACCTCCCAGGGCGCCTCGACGAGCGTCCCGTGGATCGCGTGCGGCGGGAGGAGGTCGACCGGGAGGCGATGCTCCACGCCGTCCCACGGCAGGACGCCGTCGCGGAGCCGCCCCGCCCACGGGACCATCGGGTAGCACCCCCACGTGAGCGCCCCCCAGCCTTCCGTGACGAGGACGTCGACGCCCCGGATCCGGAGGGCGGCGATCCTCCCGCCGCAGTCCGGGTCGAGGATCGCCTCCACGTCTCCCGCGCGGAGCGTGACGTGATCGGCCATGAGTCGCCTCCTCGAGGGCGCGGGTCAACGGGGCCAGCCTAGCGCGTGCGCGTCTCTCGCGGCCCGGCCGACGCGGGCGGCATCTTCCCCCGCGACGCCACGCGACCGAACGAGTCCACGCGATTGACACCGCG
>JAJZRQ010000038.1 GCA_021802585.1 Chloroflexota bacterium | reverse complement strand
CCGTCCTCGCCTGGCGCCACCGGCCCGGCGCCGCGCCCGCCGGGGCCGACGGCGCGGGACCCCCGGGGCCCGGTGCCGCGGACGCCGTCGCGCCGGCCTGGTCGGGCGCGCCGGACGACCTCCCCGCTCCCGCCCCGGATCCGCCCGCCCCGCCGCGATGACCGGCCGGCGGCGGCGAGCCGCCGCGAACATCCGGCCCGAGGAGATCCGGCGGGCCCGGGGCGTGGCCCGGGAGGGCCTCGACTGGCTCGGCCGGCCGCCGGAGGTCCGGGCGGGCCTCGCGTACCGCCTGGCCCGGGCGACCGTCCGCGCGCTCCTCGTCGGAGCCTGCGGGTTCCGGGTGGACGCCGCGGGCCGGGAGCACCTGCCGGCGGGCGGGTACCTGCTCCTGGCGGCCGTCCACCGGGGCTGGATGGACCCCTTCCTCGCCCTCGACGCGGTCCCCGCGGAGCCCCGCGTCTGGTCGCTCGGGAGCGGGCCGTCCGCCTTCGACCGGCCGTGGAAGGAGCAGCTCCTCCGGTTCGTCGGGGGCGTCCTGCCGGTGTGGCGGGGCGGCGTGGGGATCGGCGCCCACGTGGCCGCCGCGCGCGCCGTCCTCGAGCGGGGCGGCGTCTTCTCGACGTTCGTCGAGGGGACGATCGGGGGGCCGCCGGACCGCCCCACCCCGTTCCGTCACGGGGCGTTCGTCATCGCCCTCCGGACCGGCGCCCCGATCGTGCCACTCGCCGTCGCCGGGACGGAGGTCCTCTACCGGGGCAAGCGGTTCGCGACCCGGATCCTGCCGCCGCTCACGATGGCGGAACTCGTCGGCGAGGGCTGGGCGGGGGTGCCCGAGCCGGGCTCGCGGGACGAGCTCGCGGCAGCGCGGCGGGCGGCGGAGCGGCTCGAGGAGATCCTCGGCCCGGTCGTCGCCGCGATCCACCCGGGCACGGTCGATCCGCCGTCGCGCCCCCGGCGGTGGCCCTGGCTCACGGGGCTCCTCCTCGGGAGGCCGCGCGCCTGAGCGCCCGGTCGCCGGGCCGGCCGGGCGGCGCCGGGTCGGGCCCGTGCGATACTGCGCGCCCATGGAGTACGCGGAGTCGATCCTCGACCTCGTCGGCCGAACCCCGCTCGTCCGCGTCGGCCGCCTGACCCGGGACCTCGGCCCGCGCGAGCGCCAGCCGCTCGTCCTCGCGAAGCTCGAGGCCCTCAACCCCGGCGGATCGGTGAAGGACCGGATCGGCCTCCCGATGATCGAGGCCGCCGAGCGGGAGGGGCTCCTCCATCCGGGCGGGACGATCGTCGAGCCCACGTCGGGCAACACCGGGCACGGCCTCGCGATCGCCGCGGCACTCAAGGGTTACCGCTGCATCTTCGTCATGGCCGACAAGCAGTCGGCCGAGAAGCAGGCGGTCCTCCGGGCGTACGGCGCGGAGGTCGTCCTCTGCCCGACGAACGTCGCTCCGGAGTCCCCGGAGAGCTACTACTCCGTCGCCGCCCGCCTCGCCCGCGACATCCCGGGCGCGTTCAAGCCCGACCAGTACTGGAACGAGGCGAACCCGCGCGCCCACGAGGCAACGACGGGGCCGGAGATCTGGGGGCAGACGGAGGGGCGGATCACCCACCTCGTGGCGAGCGTGGGGACCGGCGGCACGATCACGGGGGCGGCGCGCTTCCTGCGGGCTCGCCGCCCCGACCTCGTCGTCGTCGGCGCCGATCCCGAGGGCAGCGTCCTCTCCGGCGACACCGCCCGCCCGTACCTCACCGAGGGCATCGGCGAGGACTTCTTCCCCGGCACGTTCGATCCCGCCCTCGTCGACCGCTGGGTCCGGGTCTCGGACCGCGACGCCTTCGCGATGGCCCGCCGGATCACCCGCGAGGAGGGGATCCTCGCCGGCGAGTCCTCCGGGACGGCGATGGTCGCGGCCCTCGAGGTCGCCGCCGAGTTGACCGGGCGCGGGGCGGGTCGCGACGCGGTCGTCGTGACGATCCTCCCCGACGGCGGGCGGAGCTACCTCTCGAAGCTCTACAACGACGAGTGGATGCGGGCGAACGGCCTCCTCGCGAGCGCGGGCGGCGGCGCCACGCTCCGCGACCTCCTCGTCGCCCACCGCCACGGGAAGCAGCTCCCCGACGTCGTCCTGGCCCGGACGACGGAATCGGTCGGCGCGGCGATCCACCGGCTCCAGGAGTTCGGGATCAGCCAGATGCCGGTCTCGGAGGACGGTGAAGGCGCCGCCCTCGCCGGCCTCGTCGGGTCGGTGAGCGAGACCGGCCTCCTCCAGCGTGCCTACCGCGACCCGCGCACGGTCGAGCGCACGGTCGGCGAAGTCATGGACCCCCCGCTGCCGCAGGTGGGCGACACGGCGACGATCGACGCTGCGTTCGCCCTCCTCGAGGGCGGGGCGTCGGCGGTCCTCGCCACGCGGGCCGAGCGCCCGGCGGGCGTCGTGACGAAGCTCGACCTCCTCGAGTTCCTGGCCCACCATCCCCGCCTCGGGTCGTAGGGCGGGCCGCCCGTGGAGCTGCGCACGGCGCGCCTCCGCCTCCGCCCGTACGAGGCTGCCGACCTCGAGACGCTCTTCGGGCAGCCCGTCCTCGACCCCGTCGTCGTCCCGTTCTGGCACGTGTTCGCGACGCCCGGGCTCGATGCCCCGCTCGCCGGGGTGCGATGATCGGGCCATGTCCGACCACGCGCCCCGCGACGCCTTCGCCACCCGCGCCGTCCACGCCGGCGCCGAGCCCGACACCCTTGCCGGGGCCGTCAGCCCCCCGATCTACCAGACCTCGACGTACGCCCAGGACGGCGTCGGGCGGCCCCGGGCCGGGTACGAGTACGCCCGGTCGCAGAACCCGACCCGCGAGCGGCTCGAGCGCGCGGTCGCCGAGCTCGAGGGTGGCGCCTTCGGCGTCGCCTTCGCCTCGGGCTCGGCCGCGACGGCGACCCTCGCCGAGCTCGTCGCCCCTGGGGAGGAGATCGTCGTGGGTGACGACGTCTACGGCGGCACGTTCCGCTTCCTCGAGCGCGTCGCGCGGCCGCGCGGGGTCGCCACGCGGTACGTGGACCTTGCCGGGGATCCCCGGGCGGCCCTCGGCGCGGCCCTCACCCCGCGGACCCGCCTCGCCTGGTTCGAGACGCCGTCGAACCCGCTCCTGAAGGTGACGGACATCGCGGCCGTCGCCGCCGCGGTCGCCGGCCACGCCGGGGCACGCGGGGAACGGCCCCTCATCGTCGTCGACAACACGTTCGCCTCGCCTGCCCTTCAGCGGCCCCTCGCCCTCGGCGCCGACGTCGTCTTCCACTCGGCGACGAAGTACCTCGGCGGCCACAGCGACACGGTGAGCGGCGTCGCGGTGACGGGCAACCCCGCCGTCGCGGAGCGCCTCCGCTTCCTCCAGAACGCGATCGGGGCGGTGCCGGGGCCGCACGACTGCTTCCTCGTCCTCCGCGGCCTCCGGACCCTCCCGCTGCGGGTGGAGCGGCACGCCGCGAACGCCCTCGCGGTCGCCCGCGCGCTCGCCGCGCGGGACGACGTCGCGTGGCTCCGCTACCCGGGGCTTGACGACGGGCGCCACGCGCACCCCCAGGCGGGCGTGGCGGCGCGCCAGATGCGGCTCGGCGGCCCCGGCGGGCCGCCCGCGTTCGGCGGGATGGTGAGCTTCGTCCCCGCCGCCGGTGGGCGCCGCGGGCGGAGCGCCCGGGAGCGCGCGATCGCCGTCGCGGAGGGGACGCGGCTGTGGACGCTCGCGGAGTCCCTGGGCGGGGTGGAGTCCCTCGTCGAGGTCCCGGCCGTCATGACCCACGCGTCGGTCGCCGACTCGCCGCTCGAGGTGCCGGAGGCGCTCGTCCGCCTCTCCGTCGGGATCGAGGACGCGGACGACCTCGTGGCGGACCTCCTTCGGGCCCTCGACGAGGCGTAGGGCGCGGGCGCGGCTCGCCCCCCGTGCTCCCGCCACCACGCCGCAACCCTCCGACGGGGGGAGTATCATCCGCGGACCACGGACTGCGAAAGCCGACTCCGGCGGGACGCGGGCCCGGCCCGCACCGGCGCTCAGCGGGCGCCCCCGACGCACGCGCGGCCGGTCTGCCGGGCACGGCCCGTGCCCGCGAGCGAGACCCCGCGCAGGAGCAGTGGATGACGACCAGGCAGACCCCCACCCTGTCCGACCTCCCGATCGGCCGCACCGTGCGGGCGAACCTCTCGACGGCCGAGCTCTACGAGCATGCGATCCGGGCGGGCGAGGGCATCGTCGCCGCGGAGGGCCCGCTCGTCGTCCGGACCGGCAAGCACACCGGCCGCTCCCCGAAGGACAAGTTCGTCGTCGTCGAGCCGTCGAGCGAGGCGAAGATCTGGTGGGGCGAGGTCAACCAGCGGATCAGCGAGGAGCACTACGACCGGCTCCGCGCCCGGCTCCTCGCGTACGTGGCGACGAAGGACCTCTACGCCCAGGACGCGTTCATCGGGGCCCACCCCACCCACCGCCGCTCGCTCCGCGTCTACACGGAGACGGCCTGGGCGAGCATCTTCGCCGAGAACCTCTTCCGCCGCCCGACCGCGGAGGAGCAGGCGACGTTCGTCCCGAACTTCACGATCCTCGACGTCCCCTCGTTCCGGGCTGACCCCGCGACCGAGGGCACCCGGAGCGAGACGGCGATCCTCGTCCACATGGGCCGGATGGAGATCGTCATCGTCGGCACGGAGTACGCCGGCGAGATCAAGAAGGGGGCCTTCACCGTCATGAACTACCTCATGCCGGACGAGGGCGTCCTCCCGATGCACTCCTCGGTGAACGTCGGGAGCGGCGGCGACTCGGTCGTCTTCTTCGGCCTCTCGGGGACCGGGAAGACGACCCTCTCGGCCGACCCCCTGCGGGCCCTCATCGGCGACGACGAGCACGGCTGGGGCGACGGCTACGTCTTCAACTTCGAGGGCGGCTGCTACGCGAAGACGATCCGCCTCTCGCCGATGTACGAGCCGGACATCTTCGCCACGACGAGGCGGTTCGGGACGATCCTCGAGAACGTCGACCTCGACCCCCTGACCCGGGCCCTGGACCTCGATTCGGAGCGGATCACGGAGAACACCCGAGGCGCCTACCCGCTCCACTTCATCGGCAACGCCGACCCGACGGGAATCGCCGGCACGCCGGAGCACGTCGTCTTCCTCACCGCCGACGCGTTCGGCGTCCTCCCGCCGATCAGCCGGCTCACCCGCGAGCAGGCGGCGTACCATTTCATCAGCGGCTACACGGCGAAGCTCGCCGGCACCGAGGTCGGGGTCGTCGAGCCGAAGGCGACGTTCTCCGCCGCGTTCGGGGCGCCGTTCCTGCCGCGCCACCCGGGCGAGTACGCCCGGATGCTCATGGAGCGCCTCCAGCGCTGGAACGTCCCGGTCTGGCTCGTGAACACGGGCTGGACGGGCGGCCCGTACGGCGTCGGCCACCGGATGAACATCAACCACACCCGGCAGATGGTCCGGGCGGCCCTCAACGGCCTGCTCGACGGCGTCCCGACCCGCATCGACCCGGTCTTCCGGGTCGAGGTCCCGATCGCCGTCCCGGACGTCCCGGCCGCGGTCCTCGACCCGCGCGGGACATGGGCCGACCCGGCGGCCTACGATCATCGGGCGGCCGAGCTCGCCCGGATGTTCGAGGCCAACTTCGCCGCGTACGCCGAGGGCGTCCCGGAGTCGATCCGGGCCGCCGGCCCACGGGTCGGGTAGGACCCGGGTCCGCCGGGCGTCCCGCGGCGGCGGCATCCACCGTTCGCGTCCCACGCACGAGCGAAGGAGCTCTCCATGGAGAAGGTCACGCGCCGCAAGGTGACCGTCATCGGCGCCGGGAACGTCGGCGCGACGACGGCCCAGCGGGTCATCGAGACGGGGCTCGCCGACGTCGTCCTCGTCGACATCGTCGAGGGCCTGCCGCAGGGCAAGGCCCTCGACCTCGCCGAGGCGGCGCCCGTCGTCGGGTACGACGTCGCCGTGACGGGCACGAACGACTACGCGGACACCGCCGGCAGCGCGATCATCGTCGTGACCTCGGGGCTCGCCCGCCAGCCGGGGATGAGCCGCGACGACCTCCTGGCGAGGAACGCGGGAATCGTCGGGTCGGTCGTGGCCCAGGCGGCGGCCGTGAGCCCGGATGCGGTGATCGTCGTCGTCACGAACCCCCTTGACGCGATGTGCCACGTGGCGATGACGGCGTCCGGCTTCCCGCGCGAGCGCGTCATCGGGATGGCCGGCGTCCTCGACTCGGCCCGGTTCCGCGCCTTCATCGCGGCCGAGCTCGACGTGTCCGTCCGCGACGTGCGCACGTTCGTCCTCGGCGGCCACGGCGACACGATGGTCCCGCTGCCCCGCTACTCGACGGTCGGCGGCGTGCCGATCACGGAGCTCCTCCCGGCCGAGCGGATCGGCCAGCTCGTCGACCGGACGCGGAACGGTGGCGCGGAGGTCGTCGCGCTCCTCAAGACGGGAAGCGCGTACTACGCCCCGGCGGCCGCCGTCGCCGAGATGGTCGAGGCGATCCTCCTCGACCAGCGCCGGATCCTCCCCTGCGCCGCGTACCTCACGGGCGAGTACGGCATCGACGGGCTGTTCGTCGGCGTGCCGGTCGTCCTCGGGAGCCGCGGGATGGAGAAGGTCGTGGAGATCTCGCTCACAGACGAGGAGAAGGCCGGCCTCCTCCACTCGGCTGCCGCCGTCCGCGAGCTCTTCGACAAGCTGCCGGCCTGACGCCGGCGTCCGGCCCGGGCCGGCGCGCCGACGGCGCCGACCCCGTCGGGCAACGACGCCGGCCCTCGCGCCGCCCGGTGCCGCGGCGCACCGAATCGCGGTCGGTTGGACCTTGTCCGGTCCCGGTGCCGGGGCGTACGGTGGCCTCACCGCCGGGGGGCCGCGGCCCGACCCTGCGCGCCGCGCCGCATCCATCGAGATGGAGGAAGCCCATGACGCTCTCGAGGCGGCTCGCCGCCGGGCTGGCCGTCGTCGCGCTCGTCGCGTCGGCGCCCGCCGCCCTGGCCGGCAACCCGTTCGCGAAGTCGACGACGACCGCGGGCGGCTACCAGACGTGGGACAGCGACCTCATCGACGTCGAGCAGGTCCCGCAGACGGGGGCCGGCGTCTACATCGCGGTCCTCGACACGGGGCTCGCCCCGAACTGGACGGACTACTTCCCGAAGGAGCGCGTCCGGACCGATCTCGGGACGGGCTTCGAGCAGCAGGTGAACTTCAAGGCCGCGACGGACGGGAAGGATCCGTGCGGCGTCGAGGTCGAGAAGGGCCAGCTCCACCAGACGAGCTGGGTCGGCTCCCGCGGGTCCACCCACGGGACCCACGTCACGAGCACGATCCTCGGCTACTCCTACGCCAGCAACTTCGACGCGCTCGCCGGCTTCCCCCTGCCGGCGATCCAGGTCCGGGGGATCGCCCCCGACGCGACGGTCATCCCGGTGAAGGTCCTCGCGGACTACCAGGTCCCGGCGCTCCCGCAGTGCCCTGACCCGGCCCTCCAGAAGCAGGGCCTCGTCGTCTTCGGCACCGACGAGATGGTCGCCGCGGGCATCCGCTACGTGACGTCCCTCAAGCAGGGCGTCCTCGCCGGCAGCCCCGTCGTCATCAACATGAGCCTCGGCGGCCCCGAGCTCGCCCAGGTCGAGAAGGACGCAATCGACGGCGCGATCGCGGCGGGCGTCATCATCGTCGCCTCGGCCGGCAACGAGGGCGCCGCCGGGATGGGCTTCCCGGGCGCCTACGCCCCGGTCATCTCGGTCGGCTCCGCCGGCTGGGATCGCGAGTGGCTCGACGACCCGCTCGTCAAGGTCGCTCCGGCGAACGGCAGCCGCTACCGGATGTGGTGGCTCCAGAACACGCTCGGCAACGGCACGGCCGGCACCCTCGAGCCGCCCCTCCACCCGCGCTCCGGCGAGGTCCTCGACCCGACGCCGGTCGACCAGGTCTACGTCAGCGACTTCAGCAGCCGCGAGCTCGCCGGCCAGGACCTCGACGTCCTCGCCCCCGGCTCGTGGGTCCGCGGCCCGTTCCCGGGCGACGGCAACTACGCCCACCTGCCGTGGTGGTCCCGCGGCATCGGCGACATCGTCGGGGGGAATCCCGGCAACTTCTACTACGTCGGCGGGACGTCGATGGCCTCGCCGCACGTGGCGTCGCTCGCGGCGCTCGCGCTCCAGAAGGACTCGACGCTCACGCCGGCCCAGATGGAGACGCTCCTCGAGTCCACCGCGACGGCGATCCCGGCCGGCACCACGCAGGTCTGGGACATCAGCCCGACGCCGGCCTGGTACACCCTGACCTGGGGCGCCGACGCCACCGGCTCCGGCCTCGTGAACGCGAAGGCGCTCATCACCGCCGTCCCCTGACCCTCCGATCGCCCGCGATCTCCCCGGCCCCGGCGGCGACGCCGGGGCCGGGCGATTCCCGGGGCGTCCGTGCCGCGCGCCGCCGTCGCCGGGACGGGCCGCCGCCCCGCTAGACTCGCCGCGTGACCCACCACTACACAGTGCTCCACGGCGGGACGATCCTCAGCCTCGGAGGCGCGCGCCCGACGGACGCCGCGAGCCGGGCGGCCGGAGCCGGCGCCCCCGACGCGGCCGGACGGCGGGCCACCGCGATCTGCTTCGCCCACGACCGGATCCTCGCCGTCGGGGACGACGCCGCGATCCTCGCCCTCGCCGGCCCCGAGACGACCGTCGTCGACCTTCGCGGCCGGGCCGTCGTCCCCGGCTTCGTCGAGCCCCACGCGCACCCGTACTGGGAGGGCATTGCGGCCGGGATGCCGCTCCTCGCCGGCCGCGACCGGGCCGCCGCTCTCCGGGCGATCCCGACGGCGGCCCAGCACCTCGACCCGGACGCCTGGTTCGTCGCCCGCTACGACCCGACCGGGTGGGACCGGCCCGAGGACCCCACGCGCGACGACCTCGACCGGCGGGTGCCCGACCGGCCGGTCCTCCTCGCCCACGTGGCCGGCCACGCCGCGGCTGCGAACAGCCTGGCCCTTGCGCTCGCGGGGATCGGCGCCGCCACGGCCGACGAGCCCGGCCGCCTCGCGATCGAGCGCGACCGCGGAGGCGAGCCCACGGGGGTCCTCCGGGGCCCGGACGCGTGGGACCGCCTGGCGGCGGCGATGCCGCCGCCAGGCCCCGCCGCGGGGAACGCGGCCCTTGCCCGGGCGGCGGCCCGCCTCGCGGCGGACGGCGTCACGAGCGTCGCCGACGCGGATGTCGGCTCGACGGCCGGCGTCGCCGCGGAGATGGCCGCGTGGGGCGCGGTCGTCGCCTCGGGGGCGATGCCCCTCGCGGTGACGCTCCTCCCCGGGCTCGTGCGCCTCGCCCCGCACCGCTCGGACGCGGTCCCGCCGCCCGCGGAGGTGGCGAGCCTCCTCCCCGCGGCGGTCCGCGCGCGCGTCCGCCTCGCGCACGTGAAGCTGAAGGCGGACGGGGCCCTCACGACGCGCACGGCCTGGCTCCGCGCCCCGTACGACGACGCGCCGGGTGCCGGCGGACCCGTCCATCCGGGCGAGGCCCTCGCCGACCGCATCCGGGTGGCCGCCGCCGCGGGCTGGGCCGCCGCGACCCATGCGATCGGCGACGCGGCGATCGCCGCCGTCCTCGCAGCGTTCCGGGCCGCCCCACCCCCGGCCGGCACCCGCCACCGGATCGAGCACGCGATGCTCCTCGACGAGCGCCTCGTCGCCGACCTCGCGGCGGCCGGCGCGGCGGCCGTCGTCCAGCCGGAGTTCCTCGCCTGGGCAGGGGCGACGTACCGGGCGCGGCTCGGGCCAGAACGGGCGGCGCGGCTCCTGCCGCTCGCGGCGCTCCTCGCGGCCGGGATCCCGACCGCGTTCGCAAGCGACCGCCCGGTCGTCCCGGGGGCGCCGCTCGACGGGATCCGGGCGGCCCTCCGCCACGACGGGGGCCTCTCCGCCGCGGAGGCCCTCCACGCCTGGACCGCGGCGGGTGCCGCCGTCCTCGGCGACGCGGACGCGGGCCGCCTCGAGGTCGGTCGCCGCGCCGACCTCGCGATCCTCTCGGGCGACCCGACGGCCGTCCCGCGCGAGGCCTGGTCGCGCGGCGAGGACGGCATCCGCGTCGCGGCGACGGTCGCTGCGGGTCGCCTCGTGCACGGGACGCTCGAAGGCGCGGCGTGATCGGCGGCGTCCTCGCGGCGATCGTCCTCGACTTCGACCCGTACGTGCGGCTCGCCGGCTGGGCCGTCCGCTGGGAGACGCTGGGGATCGCCGGCGCCGTCCTCGTCGGGATCCTCGCCACCGCCCGGATCGCCGGGCGGGTCCCCGCCGGGGACGTGTGGATCGGCGAGGACGAGGCCTCGGACGAGGAGCGCGAGGGGCCGTACCTTCGGCGCGACGACCTCCTCTTCATCCTCCTCGGGGCGGTGCCCGGCGCCGTCGTCCTGGGCCGGGCCGGCTACGGGCTGCTCCATGCGGACTACTACGCCGGGCGCTGGCAGGACCTCCTCGACCCCTCCCGGGGGAGCCTCGAGCTGACCCTCGCGGTCGTCGGGGGCACGCTCACCGCGATCTACGTCGCGGCGCTCCTCGACGCCCCCGTCGGCCGCTGGCTCCACGTCGCGATCGGGCCGCTCCTCCTCGCCCTCGCCCTGGGGAAGGCAGCGGAGGCGCTCGGTGGGTCCGGGCAGGGGGCGTCCTCCGCCGCCGCGTGGGCGACCGCCTACCTCCCGCCGGGACCGTGGGGCAGCCCCGGGGCGGAGTTCCCGGCGCACCCCGCGCAGCTCTACGAGGCGGCGACGACCGCGGCCGTCCTTTTCGTCGTCGCGCTCCTCGCCCGGCGCACGCCGCTCCGCCGGGCCGACGGGCGCCTCTACGCGGTCGGGTTCGGGCTCTGGGCGCTCGGCCGGGCGGCCGTCGCCGCGTCGTGGCGCGACCCGGCCGTCGCCGGGCCGCTGTCCGCCGAGCAGGCGCTGAGCCTCGCCGTCGCGACGATCGCCCTCGGCTCGGCCGTCGTCGCGACGCTCGCGCGCCGGGTCTACGCGCGGCGGACGTAGTCGGCGGGGGCCCGCCGCACGAACCGCCCGTGGCCCGCCGGGCCGACCCAGGCCCCGTCGCGGACGAGGATCGTGCCCCGGCTCATGACGAGGTCCGACGCGCCCTGGACGACGCGGCCCTCGAAGACCGAGTAGTCGACGTCCATGTGGTGGGTCGCGGCGCTGATCGTCCTGCGCCGGTTCGGGTCGTAGACGAGGAGGTCGGCGTCGGAGCCGACGGCGATCGTCCCCTTCCTGGGGTACATCCCGAAGAGCTTCGCCGGGTTCGTGGCCATGATCTCGACCCACCGTTCGCGGGAGATGCGCCCGCCGACGACGCCGCCGTCGTGGAGGAGGTCGACGCGGTCCTCGACGGCCGGCAGGCCGTTCGGGATCTTCCGGAAGTCGCCCCGCCCGAGCTCCTTCTGGCCGTGGAAGTCGAACGGGCAGTGGTCGGTCGCGACGAGCTGGAGGTCGTCCCTCCGGAGGCCCCGCCAGAGGTCCTCCTGGTGGTCCCTCGGACGGAGCGGCGGGCTGCAGACGAACTTCGCCCCCTCGAACCCGTTCCCGAGGTCGTCGAGCGAGAGGAAGAGGTACTGCGGGCAGGTCTCGGCGAACGCGAGCGCCCCCCGGTCGCGGGCCTCCGTCACCGCCTCGAGCGCGTCGCGTGACGAGAGGTGGACGATGTAGACGGGCACCCCGGCCGCCTCAGCGAGGTGGATGACCCGGCTCGTCGCCTCCTTCTCGAGGACCGCGTAGCGGGCGAGGCCGTGGCCGATCGGGTCGGTGGTCCCGGCAGCGACGAGGTCGGCCGCGATGACGTCGATGACCGGACCGTTCTCGGCGTGCATCATGATGAGCCCGCCGTTCTCGCGGGTCCGGCGCATCGCCCGGTAGATGTGGTCGTCGGGGCTGAAGAAGACGCCCGGGTACGCGGTGAAGAGCTTGAAGTCCGGCACGCCTTCGGCGACGAGCTCGTCCATCTCGACGAGCGTCGCGTCGTTCACGTCGGCCATCATCATGTGGAAGCCGTAGTCGAGGACGCTGTGGCCCTCGGCCTTCGCGAGCCACGCGTCGAGGCCCTCGCGGAGCGGGCGCCCCTTCGACTGCGGGGCGAAGTCGACGACGGTCGTCGTCCCGCCGTGGGCGGCGGCCTTCGTCCCGGTCTCGAACGTGTCCTTGGCGAACGTGCCGCCGAACGGGAGCTCGAAGTGCGTGTGGACGTCGATCCCGCCCGGTACGACGTACTTCCCGGTCGCGTCGATCGTCTCGTCGGCGGCGACGCCGGCGAGGGCCGTGGCGGCCGCCCCGGGGGCTCGGCGGACGATGGCCTCGATCTGCTCGCCCTCGACGAGGACGTCGGCCTCGAAGGACCCGTCGGCGGTGACGACGAGGCCGTTCCTGATGAGCGTGCGCATCGGATCCTCCCTCAGGCCCTGATCGCGGGGACGCCGCGGAGCGCCGGGATGACCTCCCGGCCGTAGATCTCGAGCTGCTCCTCCTCGTTGCCGTTCATGAGGTAGAGGTTGAACTGGTCGACCCCCGCCTCGGCGAGGGACCGAAGCTTGGCGACATGGGCCGCGGCGTCCCCGACGACCGCGAAGCGGTCGACGATGTCGTCGGTCACGAACTCGGCGTTCGAGGAGCCGACCTCGGCATGGTGGAGGTAGTCGTAGCCCCGCCGCCCGCGGACATAGTGGGTGAGCGCCTGGGGCAGGTCCCCCTGGTACTTGTTCACGAGGTCGACGACGTGGTTCCCGACGAGGGCCGGGAACCACCGGACGCGGTCCCGGCCGTCCGCGAGGTCGCCGACATGGGCGGGCGCGGCCGCCATGATCCGGACGGCGGCCGGGTCGCGACCCGCCTCCCGTGCCGAGTCGTGGACCTGGCCGGCGAACCACCGGACGAGGTCCGGGTCGGCGATCTGGAGCATCGCCCCGTCGGCGATCCGGCCGGTGAGCCGGAGGGCGACGGGGCCGTAGCCGGCGATCCAGACCGGGAGCGGGTGGCCGGCCGACCACGTGAGCTGGAGCGTCGCGCCCTCGTACTCGATCGGGCGGCCCTCGGCGAGGGCGCGGATGACGTGAACGGCCTCCTCGAGGCTCGCCATCGTCGTCGGCGGCTTGCCGAGGACCCGGATCGCCGAGTCGCCGCGCCCGATCCCGAGGTCGAAGCGACCCCCGGAGAGCTCCTGGAGGACGGCGAGCGACGACGCCGTGACGGACGGCTCGCGGGTCGCGGGGTTCGTCACGCACGTGCCGAGGCGGAGCGTCGTCGTCTCCCGGGCGATGAGCGTCAGGAGCGGGTACGGGTCGCGCCACAGGACGTGGGAGTCGAAGAGCCATCCGTAGGCGAAGCCGGCCGCCTCGGCCTGCCTGGCGAGGGCGATCGTCCGCTCGATCGAGTGGTCGGGCTTCAGGGTGAAGCCGAAGTCCATCGCGTCCCCTCCGTCGCGCCGCGCTTCTACGGCCGGACCAGGTCGCCGTACGCGTCAGGCCGGCGGTCGCGGTAGAACTGCCATGTCTGGCGGACCTTCTCGATCATCGCGAGGTCGAGGTCCCGGACGATGAGCTCCTCGTCGTGGGGGCTGCCGACGGACCCGATGAACTGGCCGCGCGGGTCGCAGAAGTAGCTCTGCCCGTAGAAGTCGTCGGGCCCGATCTCCGCCTCGACGCCGACGCGGTTGATCGTCCCCACGAAGTAGCCGTTCGCGAGGGAGTGGCTCACCTGCTCGACGCGCCAGAGGTACTCGGAGAGGCCGCGGCTCGTGGCCGACGGGATGAGCACGATCTCGGCGCCGTTGAGGCCGAGGGCGCGGGCGCCCTCGGGGAAGTGGCGGTCGTAGCAGATGTAGACCCCGATCCGGCCGACCGCGGTCTCGAAGACGGGGTAGCCGAGGTTGCCCGGCCGGAAGTAGAACTTCTCCCAGAAGCCCTCGACGTGGGGGATGTGCGTCTTGCGGTACTTGCCGAGGTACGTCCCGTCGCTGTCGATGACGGCCGCGGTGTTGTAGTAGAGGCCGGTGACGCGGTCGTCCTCTTCGTACATCGGGACGACGAGGACCATCCCCGTCTGCCGGGCGAGGTCCTGCATCCGCTTCGTCGTCGGGCCGTCCGGGATGTGCTCCGTGTAGGCGTAGTACTTCGTGTCCTGGACCTGGCAGAAGTACGGGCCGTAGAAGAGCTCCTGGAAGAGCATGAAGCGGGCACCCTGCTTCGCCGCCTCGTGGGCGTAGCCCTCGTGCTTCTGGATCATCGACTCCTTGTCGCCGGTCCAGGTTGCCTGCAGGAGCGCGCCTCGGACGATTCGCGGCATCGGTCACCTCCGTGGACGAGGACGCGTCGGCTCGCGGGAACCTCCGGAGCCCCCTCGAATGGTGCGGAATGCTACACCTGCCCGCCGGGCCCGGGAGCCTCCCCCGCGGCGCGTCCCGCGGCGCGTCCCGCGGCGCGTCTCGCGCGCCCCCTCTCCTCGCCGCGGGGCGGGTGTGCTGTAATGGCGCACCATTGCAGGAGGCCGCGGCGCCCGGCGCCGCGCGGAGAGGATGAGGCGATGACCATCAGCGCGGCGCCCGGCTCGATGACCTCGGAGGAGATCGTCCGCCTCTCGCGGGCCCACACCTTCTTCAGCTGGTCGGTCCAGGGCGCCCTCGATCCGATCGCGATCGACCACGCCGAGGGGGTCTACCTCTACACTCCCGAGGGCCGCCGGATCCTCGACTTCAACGCCCAGCTGATGTCCGTGAACATCGGCCACGGCGACCGCCGGGTGATCGACGCGATCGCTGCCCAGGCGGCGCGTCTCCAGTACGTCCAGCCGGCCTTCGTGACCGAGGTCCGGGCCCGGCTCGGGGCGAAGCTGGCCGAGATCCTCCCCGGCGACCTGGACAAGGTCTTCTTCACCCTCGGCGGCGCCGAGGCGGTGGAGAACGCGATCAAGCTCGCCCGCCACCACACCGGGCGGACGAAGATCCTCTCCCGCTACCGCAGTTACCACGGCGCGACGCTCGGCGCGAACACCCTCACGGGCGACCCGCGCCGCTGGGCGAACGAGCCGGCGATCTACGGGGTCGTCCGCTACCCGGACACCCATCGGTGGGGCGAGAAGGAGCCCCGGCCGGTGGGCGAGAGCCTCCAGGGCCTCGAGGACGTCATCCGGTACGAGGGACCCCACACGATCGCGGCGGTCTTCCTCGAGACGATCGTGGGGACGAACGGGATCCTCATCCCGCCGGACGGCTACCTCCAGGGCGTCCGCGAGATCTGCGACCGGTACGGGATCCTCATGGTCGCCGACGAGGTCATGGCCGGTTTCGGGCGGACCGGCCGCTGGTTCGCCGTCGACCACTGGGAGGTCGTGCCGGACCTCATGACGATGGCCAAGGGCCTGACCTCGAGCTACCTGCCCCTCGGGGCGGTGGCCATGCGCCACGGGATCGCCGAGGCGTTCGAGACGAAGATGTTCTATGGCGGCCTCACGTACAGCAGCCACCCCGTCAGCCTCGCCGCGGCCCTCGCGACGATCGGGGTGTACGAGGAGGACGGGCTCATCGAGCACGCCGCGCGGATGGATGCCGTCATGCGGCGCCACCACGAGGACCTCGCCGCCCGCCACCCGAGCGTGGGGGCCCACCGGAACCTCGGCCTGTTCGGGATCCTCGACCTCGTCCGGAGCCACGACCCATACATCCCGATGACGGCCTTCAACGGGACGTCGGACGAGATGAAGGCCGTCGGGAGGCACCTCCGCGAGCACGGCCTCTACACGATGCTCAGCAACAACTCGATCCACACGAACCCGCCGCTCTGCATCACCGAGGAGCAGCTCGCCGAGGGCTTCGCGATCATCGACGGCGCCCTCGCCCTGGCCGACGAGGCCGTCCGCTAGGCGGGACGGCCGTCCGTGGAACGTCCCCCCGCCGGCTCGCCGGAGGCCGGCGTCGAGGTCGGGCAGGTGCCCGCGATCGACGACATCCCCGGCGACGCGATCCCGCCGCCGGCCCTCGTCGAGGCGGAGGTCGCCCTCGGCCGCGACCTCGAGGCGTTCGCCCCGCCGACGCCGCGCCGCGCCCGCCGCGTCCGCGGGGCGTGGCTCCGCCCGGCCCTCGGCTTCGTGGGGATCGCGGCCCTCCTCGCCGTCGCATGGGAGGGCGCGAAGTGGATCGCCGGCGACCCGTGGGATGTCCGCTCCATCCTCGGGATCCCGGTCTCGATCATCCACGACCCTCCCTACCGCTGGATGCCGGTGAACGACATCAACCTGCCCCACGCGTGGACGATCGTCGAGGCGTTCTTCGAGACGGACGCCCGCGGCGAAACGCTCCTCCAGGGCCTCCTCGGCGCGGCCCTCTTCACGTTCCGGGGGGCTGCCGTGGGGTTCGCCCTCGGCGCCTCCGTCGGCCTCCTCCTCGCGATCCTCCTCGTCCACGTGCGCTTCCTGGAGCGGGCGCTCCTGCCCCTCCTCGTCGCGAGCCAGACCGTCCCGATCGTGGCGATCGCCCCGGTCGTCGTCGTGGGGCTGAAGGCGGGCTGGCTGTCGATCGCGATCGTCGCCAGCTACCTCACCTTCTTCCCCGTCACCGTCGCGGCGATCCGGGGGATGCGCTCCGCCGACCCGCGGGCGTACGAGCTCATGCGCTCGTATGCCGCCCGCGACCGGGCGGTCCTCTGGCGCCTCCGCTTTCCGGCGTCGGCCCCGTACCTCTTCACGGCGTTCAAGATCGCGGCCACCGCCTCGGTCGTCGGGGCGATCGTCGGCGAGCTGCCGTCGGGGATCCGCGACGGCCTCGGCGGAACCCTCCTCACGGCGATGCAGTACTACTCGATCCAGCCGCAGCGCCTGTGGGCCGCGATCGCGGTGGCGGCGGGCCTCGGGATCGTCTGCTTCGTCCTCGTCGTCCTGGCGGAGCGCTGGGCCCTCCGCCACTACCGACCCACCGAGCCGGGAGTCGCCGCATGACCGTGCCGCAGGGCGGAGCCGCCGCCACCCCCGTCCGGGCGCCGGGCGGCGCCGGTCCCGTCGTCGACCTTCGCGCCGTCTCGAAGGTGTTCGCCGCCGCCGGGCGGGGCGCCGTCCGCCCCGTCGAGGCCCTCGCCGGGATCGACCTCGCGATCGAGCGCGGCGAGTTCGTCTCCCTCATCGGGCCGTCGGGGTGCGGGAAGTCGACCCTCCTGCGGGTGATCGGCGACCTCACGCCGGCGACGACGGGGACGGTCACGGTGAACGGGAAGGCCGCGGACCGGGCCCGCCGCGACCGGGACTACGGGATGGTGTTCCAGGCTCCCGTCCTCTTCGACTGGCGAACGGTCCAGAAGAACGTCGAGCTCCCGCTCGAGATCATCGGCCGCCCCCGCGGCGAGCGCGAGGCCCGGGCCCGGGAGATGCTCGACCTCGTCGAGCTCGCCGAGTTCACCGGGCACCATCCCTGGCAGCTCTCCGGCGGGATGCAGCAGCGGGTCGCGATCGCCCGGGCCCTCGCCCTCGACCCGGCGATCCTCCTCATGGACGAGCCGTTCGGGGCCCTCGACGAGATGACCCGCGAGCGGATGAACCTCGAGCTCCTCCGGATCTGGGAGCGGACCGGCACGACCGTCGTCTTCGTGACCCACTCGATCCCGGAGGCGGTCTTCCTCTCGACGCGCGTCGTCGTCATGTCCGCCCGGCCGGGGCGGATCACCGACGTCGTGCCGGTCGACCTCCCCCGGTCGCGCGGCGTCGAGACCCGCGAGCTGGAGCGGTACTTCGAGCTCGTGACCCGCGTCCGCGAGAGCCTCCGCGGGGGCGAGGGCGCAGCCGGCGCGCCGGCGCGCGTGCGCGCGGAGGGCCTCTCGGCGTGATCGCCGGGGCCGCCGCCGACCGGGTCGCCCCGCCCGGTCCGGGGCTCGGAGGCCGCCTCCGGGAGTGGGCGCCGGCTGCCGGCGCCTTCCTCGGGGCGCTCGCCGCCTGGGAGCTCCTCGTCCGGGGTCTCGGGCTCAAGCAGTTCATCCTGCCGAGCCCGGTCGCGATCGGGGCGGCGGTCGGCCAGTACCTCCCGGAGCTGTGGGCGGCGACGTCGTACACGCTCGTCGAGATCCTCCTCGGCCTCATGATCGGGATGGTCGCCGGGCTCCTCGCGGGCATCGTCACGGCCCGCTTCGGCGGCTTCCGGGAGTCGGTCCTCCCGTTCGCGATCGCGGCGAACTCCGTCCCGATCATCGCGTTCGCCCCGATCTTCAACAACTGGTTCGGCATCGACAAGCAGCTCTCGAAGGCGATGATCGCCGCCGTCATCTGCTTCTTCCCCGTGATGATCAACACCGTGCGGGGCCTGACGAGCGCGTCGCCGGCGGCGCTCGAGCTCATGCGCTCGTACGCGGCGAGCGACGCCGAGGTCTTCCGGAAGGTCCGGATCCCGGCGGCGATGCCGTTCGTCTTCACCGCCCTCCGGGTCGCGACGACGCTGGCGACGATCGGCGCGATCATCGGCGAGTACTTCGGGGCCCCGAAGGTGAGCCTCGGGCAGTACATCGTCACGTACTCCTCGTACCTCAACTTCGAGCGGTCGTGGGCGGCGATCGTCTTCGCCTGCGCGATCGGGATCGGGCTGTACGTCGCGGTCGTCCTCGTCGAGCGGGTCGTCGCCCCCTGGACCCTGGAGCGCGGCGGCGGCTGACGCCCTGCGGAACCCCGTTCCCACGGGCGAGGTTCGTCGCTAGACTGCAGCGGTTCGCCGGACCGGCCGTGCCGGCCGGCGGGACAGGTGGTCGCGAGCGCGCGACGTCGCGCCGCTCGCGGGAGGACTCCGGCCCATGGGGCGCGGAGGGAGGAGGAGTCGATGCGGTTCACGCGCAGGATGGCCGCGCTCGGCGTCGCGGTCGCGATCGTCGCGGCGGCGTGCTCGTCGAGCGGCGGCGGGAGCGGGGAGCTCACGAAGGTCCGGCTCCAGCTCCAGTGGTTCCCCCAGGCGCAGTTCGCCGGCTACTACGCCGCGGTGGACCAGGGCTTCTACAAGGCCGAGGGGCTCGACGTCACGATCCTCCCCGGGGGCGTCGACATCGTCCCGGCGACGGTCGTCGCGGGCGGCAACGCCGAGTTCGGGATCTCGTGGGTCCCGAAGATGCTCGCCTCGCGCGAGTCGGGCGCCGACGTCCAGGTCATCGGCCAGGTGTTCCAGCGGTCCGGCCTCCTCCAGATCGCCTTCAAGGACAAGGGCATCACGAAGCCCGAGGACTGGCGGGGCAAGAAGGTCGGCACATGGGGCTACGGCAACGAGGCGGAGCTCTACGCGGCGATGCGGAAGGTCGGGATCGATCCCACGAACCCGGACGACGTCACGATCATCCCCCAGCAGTTCGACATGAACGCCTTCCTCAACGGGGAGATCGACGCCGCCCAGGCGATGACGTACAACGAGTACGCCCAGGTCCTCGAAGCGAAGAACCCCACGACGGGCCAGCTCTACCAGCCCAGCGACCTCGACGTCATCTCGATGGAGGACGCCGGCACGCCGATGCTCGAGGACGCGATCTTCGCCTCGCAGGCCTGGCTCGCGAAGTCGGGCAACGAGGACGTCGCGGTGAAGTTCCTGCGGGCCTCCTTCAAGGGCTGGCAGTACTGTCGCGACAACGCCGCCTCGTGCGTCGACATCGTGCTCAAGTCGGACGCGAAGCTGCCGAAGGGGCACCAGACGTGGCAGCTCAACGAGATCAACGCCCTCATCTGGCCGTCCCCGAACGGGATCGGGATCATGGACCAGGCCGCGTACGACCGGACGGTCCAGATCGCGACGGACGGCAAGATCCTCACGAAGCAGCCGACCGACGGCTTCCGCAACGACCTCGCCGAGAAGGCCCTCAAGGACCTCGGCGGGGACACGAAGGGCGAGAGCTGGCAGAAGGCGACGGTCACCCTCACGGAGGGCGGCAAGTAGGCACCCCGCCGCCACCACCGCACGGAGGCCGGCCCCGCGAGGGGCCGGCCTCGTCATCCCGGGCCGGGCGACCCGGCGAGCCGCCCCACGGCCCGCCGCCGGCCTCGTGGCGTGCGACCCCGTCCCGCGGCCGGCGGCGGCGGCGAGGCGGCGCTTACCGACGGCTTACATCGGCGCCTCGCGGCGCTGACCGGCCGGGCCCATCCTCCGGGGCGTCCGGAGTCGGCATGGGTCGGCCCCGGCCCGCGAAAGGAGCCACCAGGATGCGACTCACCTTCCGCGCGACGGCCGGGGCCGTCGTCGCCGCCGGCCTCGTCGCCGCCCTCGCTGTCGGCACGGTCAGCGCCGTCGGCCCGTCGCCCTCCTCCCCGGCGATCCCCTCGACCGATTCCGCCCGGTGCGCGCCACCGGCGCAGGGCGAGGGCGCGGAATCGGTCGGCAACCTCCGCCGTTTCGGCGACTGCGAGATCGACCGCCGGCTCGCCTTCCTCGCGCGGCTCGCGAGCCGCGTCGCCGACGCGCCCGCGCTGAGCGACGCCCACCGGCAGGCGCTCGCCGACGAGATCGCCGGGACGACGTCCGGCCTCACCGCCCTCCGGGCGACGATCGACCACGAGACCGACGTCGCCGCCCTCAAGGCCGACCTGAAGCGGATCGCGACGGACTACCGCGTCTACGTCCTCGTGGCCCCGAAGGCCCGGCTCGTCATCCGCGCCGACCGGCTCGACGCCGGGTACGCCCGGTTCGAGACGGTCGAGCAGCGCCTCGCCGACGCGATCGCCACGGCGAAGGCCGCCGGCAAGGACGTCACCGCGGCCCAGGCCGCATACGACGCGATGACCGCCAAGGTGGACGACGCCGAGGCACTCCTCGGACCCGTCGCCGGGTCGATCCTCCCGCTCACCCCGGCCGACTGGAACGCGGGGACGGCGCGACCGGCCCTCGTGGCGGCGCGCTCGACCCTCGGCGAGGTCGGGCGGCTCTTCGCCGGCGCACGGGCCGATGCCCGGGCCTGCGCCCGCGCCCTCCGCGCCCTGCGCTGACGGGCCCGCCGACCGCCCGCGGCCCCGGCGCGGGAGCGCCGGGGCCGCTCTGCGCGTCGCGTCGGGTCGGCGGCGGCGCGACCCTCTCGCGGGCCGCGCCCCGCCCGCCTCGCCGCTCCCCGCCTCGCCGCCCTGTGCCGCGTCGCCCGTCGCCGCGGGCCCGGACACTGGCTTGCCGCGCCCCCGCCGCCCCGCTCCGCCGCTGCCGGGCGCGGCTCCTGCCCGCCCCGTCGTGTGCGGCCACCCTGCCGCCCCGCCGCCCGCCGCGTGCCCGCGACCCTGGCTGCCGCCGCCGCGCCCGCCGCG
>JAJZRQ010000037.1 GCA_021802585.1 Chloroflexota bacterium | reverse complement strand
GGGCTTCACCGTCACGTCGCACCTGCTCGACTTCTACGGCGTGTGCGCCGCGTGCGAAGCGGGTGGCGGGGTCGACGCTGGCAGGCAATCGCCCGGAAGCGAGTCACGGGCACCAGCGAGTCCCTAGCTCTACCCGGAGCTGGCTCGCCCGATCCCGCCACCGACCGCGTGCGGGGCCTCTCCCGCCGGACGACCCCCGCCATCGTCGCCGGCGCGACCCTGGCCGTCGTCGGGGCCTGACGACCACGCCGAGCCCTCCCCGACGGGGCAGACTCGGGTGGCGGTCGTCGGGACCCGGCCGTCGGCGATCGGTACCGCGACGGCGCGGCCGACACGTTCGTCTGCCCGGAAGCCCGGGCCGCCTGGTCGCCGCCGGCGGTGCCGCCTGCCGGGGCGCCCGGGAGAGGCGATTCGCGCTATGCCGGGCTCGATTCCCTGACGATGAGGGACGGCCTGAACCGCCGGACCACATAGTCGCGCGTGCCGCCGCCGTCGAAGGCGCCCCGGACGATGTCGACGATGGCGGCCGTCATCTGGCCGACGGGCTGGCGCACGGTGGTGAGCGGCGGTTGGGCGAGGAAGGTGACACCGACCCCATCGAAACCGGTGACGCGATAGTCGCGCGGGATCGCCCGACCATGCGCGTGGACTGCAGCAATCACCCCGAGCGCGATGACGTCTGCATCGGTAACCACGACTGCCGCCTTCAGGCCTTCGTCGATCAGCTGTGACATCGCATCTCGGCCGAACGAGAAGTCGAACGACCCGAGGACGAGTCGCGCCGCTGGGAACGCCTTCGCGAAGGTGTCGAGACGCTCATGGGCGGACGACGATGTCGGATGGGCGCCGATGAACACAATGGGTCGTGGATCCACTTCGACGACCGCCCGCACATGCGACGCGATCTGGGCCATGCCATAGCGGTTGTCGCAGCCGATGAAGTGGGTTCGGACGGAGGGTGCGAGCCGATCGAGCTGGATGGTGACGACCGCTCGGCTCGCGAGTCGGACGCTCGGAGCGCTCCGGACCTCGTCGCACGGGATGAGGACGAGGCCGTCGACGCGGCGTCCGAGGAACGATGCGATCGCACGGCGCTCGGTCTCGAGATCGTTGTCGGCGCTGTACACGTACACGTCGATCTGCGAGCTGGCGAACGCACGGCTCACGTCTTGGGCGAGCGTAGCGAAGAACGGGTTCTCGAGGTCCGGCACGACGAGCCCGATCGAATGACTGCGCCCCTGGCGGAGGGCACGGCCGAGGAGGTTCGCGCTGTAGCCGAGTTCGTCTGCCGCGGCCAGCACGCGCATCCGATGCTCTGGCCGCACGGGCCGGCTGTCGTTGAGGACGCGCGAAACGGTTGCGATGGAGACTCCCGCCCGCGCGGCGACGTCGTGGATCGTTGTCGTCGGCGCGGCGTCCTCGCGTTGGCTCTGCAGTCCCTCCTGATCGCCGGGGGATCGCTCCGTATCGTCCATCGCCTTCCTCCCCGGTCCGGGCGACGCTCTCGCCCGCGCTCTCGCGCAGATTCGGCCTTGACACGGCTGAGTCTGCTGACCCAATCTATCGTAGCGCTCGTGGTAAACCTTTACCAGTGCGCGAGCGAGCGAGAGGAGGCTCCATGATTCCGACCGATCGTTGGACGAGGCGCGTTGCCGCCGTCGTCCTGATCAGCATGGCCGTCGCCGCCTGCGGCGGGGGTGCGTCGCCTACGATCGCGCCCGCCTCGCCGGCCGCCAACTGCGCGATCGGCATGACGCAGATCAACCAGACGGCCGTCTTCTTCACCCAGATGAACGAGGGCGCGAACGAAGCCGCCAAGGCGGCCGGCTGCACGTTGACGATCGCAAACGCGAACAATGACTCCGCCAAGCAGAACAGCGACATCGAGAACTTCGTGGCGCAGGGCGTGACCGGCCTGATCGTTGTGGCGATCGACGTCAACGGCGTGCTGCCCGCCATCAAGGCGGCCCGGGACAAGGGCATCAAGGTCGTCGCGGTCGACGCGAAGACAGAGGACGGTTCGGTCGATACGTTCGTTGGCGTCGACAACTCGAACGCGGGCCAGCAGATCGGCCAGTGGGTCATCGACAACGGCCTTGCGAAGGGCAAGTCGTATGGCGTCGTCGACGCCCGGAACTCGTTCATTCAGAACCAGCGTGAGGATGCGTTCCGGAAGGTCGTGGACGCGGCCGGTGCGACCTATACACAGAGCGTCAGCGGCGACAACGTCCAGGAGAAGGCGGCCACCGCGGCCCAGAACCTCGTGACCGCTCAGCCGAACCTCGATTTCGTCTACACGACCGGCGAGCCGGCCACCGTGGGCGCCGCCGCGGCGCTCAAGGGCAACACGACGACGAAGATCATCGGCTGGGATCTCACGAAGGAAGTCATCGGCTGCATCGACGATGGGCTGTGCCTTTCGATCGTCCAGCAGAACCCGAAGCAGGAAGGGATCGAGGCCGTCAACGAGCTCAAGAGCCTGATCGGCGGCGGGACGGCCAAGGGCTTCATCGACGTGCCGATCACGATCGTGACGAAGGACAACGTCGAGCCGTATCGCGCGATCTTCCCCTAGAGCTCGCATTCCGTCGGGTTGAGGATACGGAGGTTCACCTCGTGGCCGTCCTCCAGGGCGCGGAGTACCGCGTCGAGATGGTGGACATTCGCAAGAGCTTCGGCGCGATCGAGGCTCTTCGCGGGGTGAACCTCCGTGTCCGGCCCGGCGAGGTGGTGGGCCTCGTCGGCGACAACGGCGCCGGCAAGTCGACTCTCATGAAGATGCTGTCGGGCGCGGAGATCCCAGATGAGGGCCGCATCCTCGTCGACGGGGAGCCGCTGCCCCTGACGGGCCCGCGTTCTTCGCGGGCGCATGGGATCGAGATGGTCTACCAGGACCTGGCGCTGTGCAACGATCTCGATATCGCCGCCAACCTGTTCCTTGGTCGGGAGCCGTACGAGCGAGCCACCCGCCGGCTGAAGCACCGTGAGATGCATGCGGAGGCAGCGGCCCACCTGGGGCGCCTTCACATCCCGGTCAGCAAGACGGACCAGAGCGTGGCGACCCTCTCCGGGGGGCAGCGCCAGGCGGTCGCGCTCGCCCGAGCCGTCACCTTCGATCCGAAGGTCCTCGTCCTGGACGAGCCGACGGCGGCGCTTGCCGCGCGCGAGGTGGAGACCGTCCTCCAGCTCATCAAGGACATCTCCGCGCGTGGCGTCAGCGTGATCCTGATCACGCATCGGCTCCAGGACCTCTTCGAGGTTGCGGATCGCTTCGTGGTGCTCTACGAAGGAGTCATCTGGCGCGAGATGCTTCCGGGCGAAACCGATCTGGCGGGCCTCGTCGCGGCGATGATGGGGAAGTGATGGAGAATGGACCGTCTGTTGCCGCGCGCCCCAAGAGCACGGGCGTCGGCCGCATCCGCGTCGCCGAGTTCGTTTCGGCCCACTTCGGGGTCCTCTCGATCCTCGTCGTCTTCGCGGTCCTGTTCGTCTTCTTCAGCCTGCGAGCAAACGCGTTCTTCACGACGGAGAACCTGCTCAACGTCGGACGTCAGGTCGCGCCGACGGTCGTCGTCGGCACGCTGATGACGTTCGTGATCACGACTGGTGCGATCGACCTGTCCGTCGGCTCCGTCGTGGGGCTCAGCGCGGCTGCTCTGGCCCTCATCGCCAAGACGGCGGACCCTCTGCTCGCCATCGCGATCACGCTCGGGTTGGGCGCCGCCATTGGCTTCATCAACGGCTACCTCAGCGCGTACAGCCGGCTACAGTCCTTCATCGTCACGCTCGCAGCACTCACCGCGGTGCGCGGCGCAGCCCTGCTCATCACACAGGGGTACAGCACACCGATCACCTCTGACTGGATCCTGGAGATCGGCCAGGGTCAGTTCCTCGGCGTCTACACCTCGACCTGGATTGCCATCATTGTCGCGACCGTCGGCTGGTATGTGTTCTCGCAGACCCGCTACGGTCGGTACATCGTGGCGGTCGGGTCGAACTCGGAATCGCTGCGTCGCGCGGGCGTCGATATCCGCCGCGTCCAGCTGTGGGCCTTCGTCGCGACGAGCGTCATCGCGGCGTTCGCGGGGATCATGACCGCGGCGCGACTGGCGAGTGGGTCGTCGAACTCGGGGACAGGCTTCGAGCTTGAGGTGATCACCGCTGTGGTGCTTGGAGGGACGAGCCTACTCGGGGGGCGTGGCTCGATCGTCGGGACCGTCATCGGAGCCATGACACTCGGGATCATCTCTAACGGGCTCGTCCTGCTCCACATCGACGTCTACTGGGTGCCGATCACGCAGGGCTTGATCCTCATCGTCGCGATCTTCCTCAACAGCAAGCTGTTCGCTCGACTCGTGGGGCGCGCGCGATGACGACCGTCATGACGGTCCGAGGGCCGGTCTCGCCGGCCGACCTCGGCCTCTGCCTCTCGCATGAGCACATCATCAACGACGTGACGAGCTGGTGGCATCGAACGTCCTCGGTCGGCCTCGATCCGGACGAGTTCGCCGACAAGAAGGTCGGGATCGAGGACCTCTGGGACCTGAAGCACGATCCGTTCGCCAACCGTGACAACTGCCGCCTTGACGACCTCGACCTCGCGGTGGAGGAAGTCGGCCGGTTCGCCGCGCTCGGCGGTCGCTCGATCATCGAGACGACCGGGCTCAGCATCGGGCGCGACCTCGCCGGGCTGCGAGCCGTCAGCGAGCGGACCGGGGTGAACATCGTGGCCGGGACCGGCTTCTATCTCGAGGCGTCGCAGCCGGCCGATATCCTCGCCGGCAGCGTCGACCAGCTCGCGGCCCGGATCGTCGACGACATCCGGCACGGCGAGGGTGGGGTGCGGCCGGGGATCATCGGGGAGATCGGGGTCAGCGACCGGTTCTCCGCCGCCGAGCGGAAGAGCCTCGCGGCAGCGTGTGTCGCCCAGCGCGAGACGGGGCTCCCGATCCAGATTCACCTTCCGGCCTGGTTCCGTCTGGGCGACGAGGTCCTCGACGTCGTGGAGGGCCACGGCGTCGATCTCAACGCCGTCGTGCTGTGCCACATGAACCCTTCGGGCGCCGACCGCAGCTACCAGCGACGACTCATGGCCCGGGGCGCCTTCGTCCAGTACGACATGGTCGGAGCGGAGTTGTTCTACGCGGATCAGGGCGTGCAGTGCACGTCGGACGAGGAGGACGCTATCCACATCGCCGACCTCGTCGCCGGCGGCTTCGGCAACCGCCTCCTCGTCTCGTCGGACATCTTCATCAAGAACCTCCTGCGGAGGTACGGCGGCCCGGGATACGCCCACGTCGTGCAGTACTTCGTGCCGCGCCTGCACCGCCATGGACTGTCTGCGGAGGACATCGAGCTTCTGCTCGTGTGGAACCCGCGGTCCCTGTTCGAACGCTCGGAGGGTCGGTGATGGGTGGTGTTCTCCTCGCAGGCGAGTCATGGGTGACCCAGGCGACCCACTACAAGGGGTTCGACTCGTTCACGAGCGTCACGTTCCACTCCGGCGCGGACGAGTTCCTCGCTGGCCTCCGGCGGCAGGGCATCGAGGTCGAGCACCTCTATGCCCATGACGTGCCGGATCGGTTCCCCGGCGATCGGGACTCACTCGCGGCCTACGACGTGATCATCCTGTCCGACATCGGTGCGAACTCGTTCCTGCTGCCCCAGGACACGTGGCTCCACGGGCGCTCGCGGACGAACCGGCTCGCGCTCCTCGCCGACTGGGTTCGCGCCGGCGGGGGGCTGATGATGGCCGGCGGGTACTTGAGCTTTCAGGGCTTCCAGGCTCGCGCGAACTTCGCCCGTTCCCCGATCGCCGAGGTGCTGCCGGTTGCGATGTCTGACTATGACGATCGCGTCGAGGCGCCTCAGGGGATCCATCCTGCGATCGCGGATCCCGATCACCCGATCGGGCGGGCCTGGCGCCCGAACCCGCCGGCGATCCTCGGGTACAACCGCGTCGCCGTGAAGCCGGGGACGCGGGTCGTGGCCACGGTCGGGGAGGACGTTCTCATCGCGGCGGCCGAGCACGGCGCGGGGAGGGCAGCCGTCTGGACGAGCGACATCGGTCCCCACTGGTGCCCGGTGGAGCTCTCGCGGTGGGAGGGCTTCGAGCCGGTCATGGCTGCGATCGTCCGCTGGCTGCGCCGCGAGATCTGATGTCAGAGCAGCCGGGAGGCCGCCCCCGCCCGATTCCGATCATCCTCGACTGCGACCCGGGGCACGACGACGCAATCGCCATCCTGCTCGCCGCCGCATCCCCCGCAGTCGACCTCCGGGCCGTTACGACGACCTTTGGCAACTGCTCGATGGAGGACGCGACCCGGAATGCCCTGCGTGTCCTCACGCTGGCCGGCGCCACCGACATCCCGGTCGCCCGGGGTGCGGAGACCTCGCTTCGCGGGGATGCGGAGCTCGGCAACTACGTCCACGGCCGCAGCGGCCTCGACGGCCCCGACCTGCCGGAGCCCGCGTTCGGAGCGAGCGATCTCGCCGCAGCCGAGCTCATCGAGCGCGTCGTGGGGGCATCCGACGCGCCGGTCACGCTCGTGGCGACCGGGCCGATCACGAACATCGCGACCGTGCTCGAGCGTGGCCGTGTGGACCGCGCGAGGATCGCCGAGATCCTCTTCATGGGCGGCTCCGTCGATCGAGGGAACCACACCCCGACGGCCGAGTTCAACGCGTTCGCCGATCCGGAAGCGCTCGCGGCCGTCCTCGGGTCCGGGCTCCCTGTTCGGATGGTCGGTCTCAATCTCACCCACCAGGCTCTCGCGACGCCGGCCGTGGTCGACCGCATGCGGGCCATGGACCACCGGGTCGGCCGCATCGCGGCGGAGTGGATGGGGTTCTTCGGCTCGTCCTACCGGGCGATCTGGGCATTCGACTCGCCGCCGGTCCACGACCCGTGCACCATCGCGGTCCTCATCAGCCCGGAGCTGATCCGGTGGCGTCGCTGCTTCGTCGCCGTCGAGACGGCGGGGGAATGGACGCGCGGCACGACGGTGGTTGACCTCCATGACCGATACCGACGCGTCCCGAACGCCGAGGTCGCGATGGAGCTCGACGCCGACGGCTACTGGGACCTCGTGCTCGAGTCGATCGACCGGCTCGGGAGGGGCCGATGACGGGACGTCCGGGTCGCGTCTGCGTCGTCGGCTCCCTCAATGTCGACACGACCTACCACGTCCAGCGGATCCCGGTGGTCGGCGAGACCATCCTCGCGCACGCAAGGTCGGTGGCTCCAGGCGGAAAGGGTGCCAACCAGGCCGTGGCGTCAGCCACGATGGGCAGCCAGGTCGCGATGATCGGGTGCGTCGGCGCCGACCCGGAGGCCGCCGTGGTCCGCACGGCGCTGATCGATCGAGGCGTGAACGTCGCGATGCTCATGAAGGCGTCGGACGCGCCGACCGGCACCGCCATCGTCCTCGTGGACGAGCAGGGCGAGAACGTGATCGCGGTGTATCCCGGCGCCAATCAACATGTCGACCCGGGCGCTGTGGCCGCGCACCTGGGCTCATCGCCCTACGATGTCGTGATCTCGCAGCTGGAGATCAACCTTCCGGCCGTGCTCAGCGCGGCCCGCAGCAAGCGCTCCGCGACCTTTGTCCTGAACCCCGCTCCGATGACACCCGACGTGGAGATCCTCCAGGAGATCCTCGCGCACACCGATGTGTTCGTTCCGAACCGCGTCGAGCTCTCGCGGCTGGCTGGCCGGCCGGTGCCGGTCACGCGCGACGAGCTCGACGCCTGCGTCGAGGCCATCGGTTACGAGGGGGTCGTCATCGTGACGCTTGGAAGCGACGGTGCGGCACTGTACGAGCAGGGACGGCGTCAGCCCGCGACCTACCTCGATGGCGTCCCCGTCCGAAGCGTGGACACGACCGGAGCCGGCGACACCTTCTGCGGGGTCCTCGCGCACGGGCTCGCGACGCATGGCGATATGACGCGGGCGGTTCGCGAGGCGAACGACGTCGCTGCGCGGAGCACGACGGTCCAGGGCGCTCAGATTCCGGCCGCCCTTGTCAGGGCGTGAGGTCAGCCACCAGCGAGTGGAGGGCGAGACCGACCGCCATGGCTGACTCGTCGAAGAGCACGTCGTCCGAGTGGTTGAACGAGGTGGCCTCGTCCACCTGCGCGCCGAGGTATACCATCGCCCCCGGCCAGCGCTGAAGGAAGTAGGCGAAGTCCTCGATCACCATCGATGGCTGCGGCATGGGCACGGCTGGCGCCTCCGCGCGCTCGAGATCGTGGCGCGCGACGAGCTGCCCAAGGAACGCCGGATCGTTGTGGACCGCGGGATATCCGGGGACGATCGCGAGGTCATGGGTGAGGCCCGTGGCACCGGCCACCTGTGCGGTCATGGCGGCGAGCCGCTCGTGGAGCGTTGAACGCTGCTCGATGCTGAGCGTGCGCAGCGTCCCCCGGAGGCTGCCGTGCGTCGGGATGACGTTCACCGTGTTGCCCGCCAGCATCTCGGTCACGGTGGCGACGAGCGGCTCGCGTCGGCCGAGCTCGGCCACGAGCTGTTGGAGGCTGACGACCCAGCCGGTCATCCCGTCGATCGGGTTGGCGGTCAGCTGCGGCGCGCTTGCGTGCCCGCCAGCGCCGGCGAAGGCGACGCGGAACCAGTCTCCATGGGCCATGAACGTCCCCGGGCGCGAGGTCACCGTCCCGCTCGCGACGAGGGCGTGGACGTGAATGGCGAACGCAACGGCCCGCGATCCGAGGTGGAGCGTGGAATGCTCGAGCACGCGGGTCGCGCCACGGTCAGCTTCCTCGCCGGGCTGGAACGCCAGCACGACGTCGGCAGCGGGAGGCTCCGCCACGAACAGCTCCGCCGCGCCGAGGAGCATCGCCATGTGGAGATCGTGACCGCAGGCATGCATCGCCCCGCGCGTCACCGAGGCAAAGGGAAGGCCGGTGCGCTCTTCGAGCGGCAGCGCGTCCATGTCGGCGCGCAGGATGGCGACACGCCCGCCGCGGTCACGGCCGGCGATCCGCACGGTGACGCCCGCGCTGGGCCGCACCTCCGGCCCGAGTCCCAGCCCCCGCAGGTGGTCGGCGATATAGGCGTGTGTCTCGGGAAGCTCGAGCCCGACCTCGGGGTGGGCATGAAGGCGGCGTCGATGCCGCACCATCGACGGGAGAAGCCGTGCGGCGCGCTCCGCCCGCGCCCAGCCACGAGGTTCAGGTGGCATTGCCGCTCCTGCGGATCATCGCGCGCGCCGGCCCGGGAACCTGCCCCCGGCGAGCGCAGCCGCGCGGCGATTCTAGGCGCGTCGACGCCGGCCCGTCCTGCCGTCGCGGAGTAGATTCCGCGCGAGAGGGCAGGGGAGCAGCACGGAGGTCCGGTCACGCGCGCTCTCGACCCCTCCCACGGCGCCCTCGCCCGGCGGAACGACCGCCTCCTCCTCGGCGGCGTCCTGGCCTATGCGGCGCTCGTCGTCGTCCTCATGGTCGCGGGGGGCGTGGCGATCACGCCGGACGTCCTCGCCGTCGCGTTCGGGCTCCTCGCGGTCCTCCTCGGCCGGGGCCGTCTCTTCCTCCGCGACTGGATCCCGTTCGTCGTCCTCCTCCTCGCGTACGAGCTCATGCGCGGTGTCGCCGACGACGCCGGCCTCCCGCTCCACGCCGCCGACCTCGCCACGGCCGACCGCCTCATCGGCCTCGGCCACCTCCCGACCCAGGTCGTCCAGGACGCCCTCCGCCCGGCTGGCGGCCTCGACCTCATCGCGATCGTCGCGACCGTCGTCTACATGCTCCACTTCGTCCTGCCGCTCGCGACGGGCTTCGTGCTCTGGCTCTTCCGGCGTGCCCGCTTCTACGACTTCGTGGCGGCGCTCATCGTCCTCAGCGTCGCCGGGTTCGCCACCTACCTCCTCCTGCCGGCCGCGCCGCCGTGGTACCTCGCCGACCGCGGGATGCTGAACGGCCCGGACGGGCGGCCGATCATCGCCTACCTGAAGCCGGGCGCCTTCGAGACGCTGGCGGCCGCCCTCGGGTTCGACGGCCGGTATGTCTACTCGATCGCCTTCGGGAGCGCCAACCCGAACAGCGTCGCCGCGTTCCCGTCGCTCCACGTCGCCTACCCGTTCCTCGCGTTCCTCGTCCTGCGGCGGGCCTTCGGACGGGTCGGCTGGCTGGCGCTCCCCTACACGTTCCTCGTCGCGTTCGCCGTCCTCTACACGGGCGATCACTGGGTGATCGACGAGATCGCCGGGGTCGCCTACGCGTACGTCGCCTACTACGTCGTCGTCCACGCGCCGCGCCGGGTCGCGTGGCGGCCGGGCGTCCTCCTCAGCCCGCGGCGTTCGTCGGCGTCACCGTCAGGCTGAACCCGCGCCGCCGCAGCTCGTCGGCGTAGAGCGGGCCGGGGACCGCGATCTCCGCCGGGTGGGCGCCCCGCGGCGTGACGCCGCGGGCATTGAGGATCGCCTTCAGCGAGCCGTCCCAGCCGGTCGTCCGCTCCATCGCCGTGAACCCGGTCGCGGCGTCGTAGCGGTCGATGAGCTCGACGACGACCTCGGCCGCGTGCCCGCCCTTCCGGCCGCGCGCGAGGACGCGGACGATGACGAGGTCCGGCTCATCGGGGGCGGCGCGGAGCTTGGGGTCGAGGAGGGCGTGGAGGACCTCGCGCGGGACGACTGGTGCGCCGCCGACGTCGATCGGCGCGGTCTCGAGGAGGCCGGCGTCCATGTACGCCTTCCACACCGCGAAGTGGCCCGGCCAGCGGAGCGTCTTGTTCCACAGTGTCCGCAGTCGGCCCTCGAACGTCCAGGGCATCGTGCTCGTCCCTCCGCCGGCGACGAACGCCTCCATCCGGCCGATCGGCGGGGGGAAGTCGACGATCTCGTAGTCCTCCTCGCGGAACGTCGGGACCTCGACGCGCCGTCCGTCGCGGAGGAAGTGGGCGACGCCGTGGTACTCGTTCGTGAGCCCGGCGATGTTGAACGTCAGGCTGTAGTTGAACGGCGGCCGCGGGTGGAGCGGGTTGCCGCCGTCCCAGAACGTCACCTCGGCAGTCTCGTCGAGGAGCGACATCGCGTAGACGGCGAGGCTCGTGCCCATGCCCGGGACCTGGCCGCAGTCGGGGATCATCGCGATCCCGGCGGCCTCCGCGGCCGGAGAGAGGGCGAGCTGCTCGCGAACGAGGTCGGTGTTCCCGCCGAGGTCGGTCATGCTCGCCCGCGCCTCGATCGCGACCCGGGCGATCCCCGGGTTGTGCCAGTACGGGACCGCGGAGAGGAACGAGTCGACGTCCTCGAGGAAGGCTCGCAGGGCGGCCCGGTCGGCGACGTCGACGGCGTACGGGACGGCCGCCTCCCGGCCGAGGAGGCGGTTGACGCGCTCGGCCGCGCGCCGGGCCGCCGCGGGGTCCGCGTCGGCGACCTTGACCCGGGCGGCGTCGCCGAGGCGCGCCATGTCGTACGCGGCGGCCGTTCCCTGCCGCCCGGCTCCCACGACCGCGTAGGTGAAGCTCACGGGACTGCTCCTGTCCGCTCCCGCCCCGGCACGGGGCGTCCGCCAAGCGTAGCCGGAGCGGCGCGCGCTACGCTGGCCGAGGACCGGCGCAGCCGGCCCGCCATCCGGGAGGTGCTCCCATGATCGTCGAGGAGCCGCGCCAGCTGCGGATCGGCCTCGTCGCCCACGACAACAAGAAGCGCGACCTCGTCGAATGGGCGCGCTACAACGTCGACATCCTCTCCCGCCACGAGCTGTGGGCGACCGGCACGACCGGCTCGCTCATCGAGCGGGAGCTCGACCTGCCCGTGGCGAAACTCCAGAGCGGGCCGCTCGGCGGGGACCAGCAGCTCGGCGCCCTCATCGCCGAGGGGAAGATCGACTTCCTCGTCTTCTTCTGGGATCCCCTCGAGCCGCTGCCCCACGACCCGGACGTGAAGGCGCTCCTCCGCCTCGCCGTCGTCTGGAACATCCCGATCGCCTGCAACCGCGCCTCGGCCGACTTCATGGTCTCGTCGCCGCTCATGGAGAGCGGCTACGAGCGGACGCAGCCGGACTACGGGGAGTACCTTGGGCGCCGCGGCGGCGGGCTCTCCGCGTAGCGCGGGCGGGACGCCGATGCGATCCGCCCGCAGTCCCGCCGCCGTGATCCCGAGGAGCCACCGATGCCCACCACCCCCGCGTCCCCTCTCCGCCCCGACCTCGCCGCGTTCGCGGCCGGGTTCGAGGGCACGGTCGTCACCCCCGCCGACCCCGGCTACGACGCCGCGCGCCAGGTCGCGAACGCGGTGCACGACCGCCGCCCCGCGGCGATCGTGAAGCCCGTCGGCGCGGCGGGAGTCGCCCGGGCGGTCGGCTTCGCCCGTGACGCCGGGATCCCCCTCCGGGTCCGGGGCGGCGGCCACAGCCTCGCCGGCCACGGCGTCGACGACGACGCCCTCGTGGTCGACCTCTCCGCCATGAAGGCGATCGAGGTGGACCCGGGCCGTCGGGTGGCGACGATCGAGGGTGGCGCCCTCGCCGGCGAGGTCGTCAGGGCGACGTTCGCCCACGGCCTGACGGTCCCGGCCGGCGACACGCCGACCGTCGGCTTCGGCGGCCTCACCCTCGGCGGCGGGATCGGCTGGCTCGCCCGCCGCCGAGGGCTCACGATCGACCACCTCCGCGCCGTCGAGGTCGTGACCGCGTCCGGTGCCGCCCTGCGGGCCTCGCCGGACGAGCACCCCGAGCTCTTCTGGGCGGTCCGCGGCGGCGGTGGCAACTTCGGCGTCGTCACTCGCTTCGAGGTCAGGCTCGGGCCGATCGGCACAGTCTACGGCGGGGCCCTCGTCCTGCCGGCCACGCCCCCGGTCCTCCGGAGCCACGTGCCGATCGCGGCGAGCGCCCCCGAGGAGCTCACGACGATCGCTTCGCTCATGGCGATCCCGCGGCTCCCCTTCGTCCCGGCCGAGCACCACGGCACGCTCGGCTTCCTCGTCCTCGTCGCCCACGACGGCGATCCCGCGGCCGGCCCCGCGGCCGTCGCCCCGTACCGCGCCGTCGCGGCGCCGCTCGGGGAGATGCTCGCCCCGATGCCCTACCCGGCGATGTTCGAGCTCGGCGGTCCAGAGGGCCGGTCGGGGGCGGTCACCCGGTCCACGTTCCTTGCCGCCCTCGACGACGCGGCGATCGACGCGATCCTCCAGTACCTGTCCCGGCGGAGCTCGCCGATGGCCATGGTCCAGGTCCGGGTGCTCGGCGGGGCCGTCGACCGCGTGGCGAGCGACGCGACCGCCTACGCGCACCGGGGCCGGCCGATCATGGTCACGATCATCGTCCCGTTCCTCGACCCGTCCGAGGCGGCGGTCCACCGCGCGTGGGCCGACGGGCTCCTCGCGGCGCTCGGACCGGCGGCCTCCGGCGTGTACAGCAACTTCCTCGACGACGAGGGGCCCGCCCGCGTCCGCGCCGCCTACCCGGGCGTCACGTACCACCGGCTCGCGGCGATCAAGCGGCGCTACGACCCGGCGAACCTCTTCGCCGGCAACCAGAACGTCCCGCCGGCCGACTGACGGCTGGGGGCGGAACGCGGCGGCGCCGAACGCGCTCCGCGGCGTCGGAGCGGGCCGTCTCCTCGCAGACGGCCCGCTTCTTCGGGCCGCTCCACCCTGCCCGGGGGTCCCCGCCGGGCGTACGCTGGGCGCCGCACGAGCCGTTCAGGAAGAGGCCGAGATGACCGCCGTCGAACCGCACGCTCCCGCCGCCACCCGCACCGAGACCGACTCGATGGGGCCGATCGAGGTCCCCGCCGACCACTACTGGGGCGCCCAGACGCAGCGCTCCCTCCACCACTTCGCGATCAGCCGGGACACGATGCCGATCCCGATCGTCCGCGCCTTCGGGATCCTCAAGCGAGCCGCCGCGGACGTGAACGCCGGCCTCGGGCTCCTCCCCGCCGACCGGCACGACCTCATCGTCCGCGCCGCGACCGAGGTCGTGGACGGCACGCTCGCGACCGAGTTCCCGCTCCGCGTCTGGCAGACCGGGTCGGGCACCCAGTCGAACATGAACGTCAACGAGGTGATCGCCGGGCGGGCGAACGAGCTGGCGACCGGGAGCCGGGGCGGGAAGACCCCGGTCCACCCGAACGACCACGTGAACATGAGCCAGTCCTCGAACGACACGTTCCCGACGGCCCTCCACATGGCCGTCGCGACGGAGATCGAGGAGCGCCTCATCCCGTCGGTCACCGCCCTCCGCGACGCCCTCGACGCGAAGGCGCGGGCGTGGATGTGGATCGTGAAGATCGGCCGGACGCACCTCCAGGACGCCGTGCCGCTCACCCTCGGCCAGGAGTTCTCCGGCTACGTCGCGATGCTCGACGGCGACCTCGCCCGCCTCCGCGCGGCGCTCCCCGGGCTCCACGAGATCGCCCTCGGCGGGACCGCCGTCGGGACCGGCCTCAACGCCCATCCGGCCTTCGCCGAGCGCGTCGCGACCCGGATCGCCGAGCTCACCGGTCTCGCGTTCGTCTCGATGCCGAACAAGTTCGCCGGGCTCGCCGGCCAGGAGGCGACCGTCTTCGCCTCGGGGGCCCTCAAGACGCTCGCCACGAGCTGCATGAAGATCGCGAACGACATCCGCTGGCTCGGCAGCGGCCCGCGCGCCGGCCTCGGGGAGCTGCGGCTCCCGGAGAACGAGCCGGGTTCGTCGATCATGCCCGGGAAGGTGAACCCGACCCAGAGCGAGATGCTCACGATGGTCGCCGTCCAGGTCATGGCCTACGACGTCGCGATCGGGATCGCCGGCAGCCAGGGCAACTTCGAGCTCAACGTCTTCAAGCCGATCATCGCCCACGACCTCCTCCACGCGATCGAGCTCCTCACGGACGGCTGCCGCTCGTTCCGCGAGCACTGCGTCGAGGGCCTCGAGGCGGACGAGGAGCGGATCGCCGCCCACGTCGCGAACTCGCTCATGCTCGTCACGGCCCTCTCGCCGCACATCGGCTACGACAAGGCCGCGAAGATCGCGAAGACGGCCCACCACGAGGGGACGACCCTCAGGACGGCAGCGGTCGCGTCGGGCTTCCTCACCGCCGAGGAGTTCGATGCCTGGGTGAAGCCGGAGGCGATGACCCGCCCGACGCTCGAGGGATAGCCGCCGGCCGGGACCCGGCGGGGGCGTCAGGCGGCCGGGGCCGCGCGCTCCAGCCAGTACGATTCGGTGTGGACGTCGGCCCGCGCGATCCCGTGCGCGACGAGGGCCCCCTCGGCCGCCGCGACCATCCCCGGGTTGCCGCAGAGGTAGGCGACCGTGTCCGCCGGGTCGAGGTCGAGCGCCGCCCAGCGCTCGCCGACGATCTGCTCGGCCCGGCCGGTCGCGCCGCTCCACCCCGCGTTCCGCGGGTCCGCCGGCCGGGAGATCGAGGGGACGTACCGGACCCGCGACCCGGGCCGCGCGGCGAGCGGCCTGAGGAGGTCGCGGAAGCCGAGCTCGTCGGCGTGCGCCGCACCGTGGACGATGGCGAGCCGGCGCCGACGGCCGGCCGCCAGGTCGTCGCGGATCATCGCCACGAAGGGGGCGATCCCCGTCCCGGTGGCGACGAAGAGGTGCGCCCGCTCGTCCGCGGGGTCGAGGACGAAGCGCCCGCGCGGCCGTCCGAGGAGGAGCCGGCCGCCGACGGGGACCTCCCAGAGCCGCTCGGTGAGGGCGCCGCCCCGGACCCGCCGGACATGGAACTCCCAGGCGCCGCTGCCCGCGTGCGGAGCGGCCATCGAGTAGGGCCGGAGGATCGGGCGACCGTCGGCGATGAGCCCGAGCGTCGCGTACTGGCCCGGCGCGAAGGCGGGCCCCCGCCCGTCGGGCTCCACGAGGAGCGAGGCGACGTCCGCCGTGAGGTCGCGACGCTCGACGAGCGTCGCGTTCGGGGCGTCCATCAGGCCGCCGCCGCGGCGGCGGCGTCGACGGCATCCCGAGCCATGTCGGAGTCGCGATACCAGGCGCGGTCGATCCGGGCGAACACGGCCCACGGCCCCGGCAGCTCGGTCTCGTGGTAGATCGCCCCCTGCGGGCACTCGTTCACGCAGGCGCCGCACTCGATGCACCCGTCCGGGTCGATGTACGCCTTCCGGTCGAGGCCGGGCTCGAAGGTGATGCAGTCGACGGGGCAGCTGTCGATGCACGCCTGGTCCTGGTGGTCGATGCACGGTGCGGCGATGACGTAGGCCATGCTCGGGGGTCCTCGCGCTCGGATGGGATGGAGCCGGTGCCCAGTCCGAGGCCCCGACGGACGCCAAGGTTTCGTCCCGTCGATGGGCGCGGCGTGTGGCGACGGTGAGAGATCTCTCATCCGGGGTCGGCACGGGTGCCCGCCTCTCACGACCCGCCTCTCACGACCCGGGCCCGGTCGTCAGAAGCAGGCGGCGAGGATCGCCGCGATCTCGGCGTCGGAGAGGGGGACGGGGTTCGTCCGCATGCTGCTGCCGCGGCTCTCGGCGACGAGCCCCGGGACGTCGCCGGGGACGGCCCCGAAGTCGGCGAGCCGCGGGACGCGCAGGTCCGTGCGCCATCGGGCGAGGGTCGCCGCGAGCGCCTCACGCGCCGCCTCGCACCCGCCGCACGTGGAACTCCCATGCCGCGTCGGGGGCGCGCGGGCCGCCAGCGCCGCGAGGTTCGTCCGCGTCGTCGCGGCCAGCAGGATCCCGCAGCCTGTCCCGTGCGGCACGGGGAACGCCGCCCAGGACATCCTGGCGCGGGCAGCCGCGCTCGCCTCGTCCGGCGCCCCCGCAGTCGCCGCGGCAGTCCAGGCCGCCAACGCCCCGGCCGCTGCCTCCAGGCCTGTGCGTGCGACCGCGTCCGTGAACGGCGAGGCGCCCGTGGAGGTGGAGGCTTCCAGCAGCTGGGTCACCGCGTCCAGTCCTCCTCGGGGATCGCCGCGATGAGGTGGTGGAGTCCCTTCGACATGCGGATCGTGATCGAGAAGCGGACCTCTATCGCCCGGCACGTCTCGACCGCCGCGTGGGCATAGAACCCGGAGTCCCCGCGCATCGTGAGCTCGCCTGGGTCCCCGGCGCTCGGCGCGCGCCCGGTCGTCTCCCGGAGGAAGTGGGCTGAATCTCGACAAGGCGAATGCCAGCTACGACGACGACCTCGCGGTCCAGGACCACTTCGCGTGGTGCGACCGCTGGATCGAGCAGTGCGTCCGCGTCCTACGGCCCGGCGGGTCGATTGTGATCATCAACATCACCCTGTGGTCGATCCACCTCGCGATGCACCAGACGAGCGTCTCACGCTCCAGAACTCGATGTGGGGCCGCCTGCTGCGCGACCGCGCCATCAAGGACAGATGGCGGGGATGCTGTTCCACCCGAACAAGACGTCGGCAAGCTGGACGTCGTCGTCGGCCCATCCTCCCGAGAAGGGCAAGCCACGCGACCCGGGCCTCCAGCATCCCGCGATTGCGTAGCCGAGGCGCGGAGAGAAGCCGAAGACCAGGTCGTAGACCTCGACGCGCACGAGATACGAGCCCCCGCGCTCCTGCCACTCGCGGATCGCTACTCGATACGCGGGCAGCGGCACTTCCATTGCCGAGTCGAACCGATCTCGGATTTGGGCAGCCAACTCCTCCGCGCCAGGAGGCGTCGGAGCATCCGGCGGTGCAAGTGCCGCATTGATCCCGGGCGCGATCGCGGCGCCACAGACGAACAAGAGCGCGGCGCCGATGGAGAGGAGCCGCGGCCGGAATCCTCGAACGGTCACTTGTTGTTTGCGATCTTCTTCGACCAGCGGCCGATGACGTCGTAGTAGACCATCGTGTAGAGCTTCGTTCCCCACGTGATCTTGGTGTCGACGTAGTTCACCAACGGGCTGACGCCGGTCAAGTCCGCACCCGTGGTGTAACAGCAGGCGGAACGCGGTCCTCCCATCGTCCGAATCCTCCGTCAGAGGCAGGCGGCGAGGATCGCCGCGATCTCGGCGTCGGAGAGGGGGACGGGGTTCGTCCGCATGCTGCTGCCGCGGCTCTCGGCGACGAGCCCCGGGACGTCGCCGGGGACGGCCCCGAAGTCGGCGAGCCGCGGGAGGTCCAGGGCGACGGTCCAGGCGTCGAGCGTCGCCACCAGCGCGTCGCGTGCCTGCCCATCGGGGAGTGCCGGGTCCCCCGCCAGGATTCGCCCCGCCTCGGCATACCGGGAGAGCACCGGCCCCTCGGGGGCGCGTTGCGCGAGCGCCGCCAGGTTGGCCCGCGTCGTGGCCGCGAGGAGGATCCCGCAGCCGACCCCGTGCGGGACCGGGTAGCGCGCCCCGAGCGCGGCGACGATCCCGTGGACGGCACCGAGCCCGGCGTTGGCGAGGGCGATCCCCGAGCAGCAGGCGCCCCAGCCCATCGCCGCGCGGTCCGCCGCGGTCTCCTCGGGTGGCGCCCCCGCGAGCGCGGCTGCGTGCCAGCGTGGGAGGGCCCCCGCGGCGGCCACCAGCCCTGCCCGGGCGACCGCGTCGGTGAACGGCGAGGCGCCCGTGGACGTGAACGCCTCGAGCAGCTGGGTGACCGCGTCCATCCCGTCGCCGGCGATGACCCGCGGCGGGCAGCCGGCCAGGAGGTCGGGGTCCAGGATCGCCACCCGGGCGACGAGCTGCTCGTCGCGGAACGACTTCTTGAACGGCGGGGCTCCCGGGGCTGCGTCCGGGAGCCGGCCCGCGAGGACGGCGTTCTTCGTCGCTTCGCTGCCGGTGCCGGCGGTCGTGGGGACGGCCACGAACGGGGTCGCCGGACCCGGGTAGGGGACGCCGCGGCCCACACCCTCGAGGTGATCGAGCGCCGTCGTGCCGCTCCGCAGGAGGCCGGCGATCGCCTTCGCCGCGTCGAGCGCGCTTCCGCCGCCGATCCCCACGACGACGTCGGGGGGCGCGGATCGGCAGCCCGCGACGGCGCCGTCCACGAGCTCCGGGGAGGGCTCACCCACGACCGCGAGGTGGTCCCACGCGACCCCGGCCGCCTCGAGCCCTCCGGCGAGGGCATCCCACGCGGGTCCCTGCCGGAACGAACGGGCGCCCGTGACGAGGAGGGCCCGGCGTCCGAACGAGGCGACGACGGCCGGCAGCTCGGCGATCCGGCCGGGGCCGACGAGAAGGCGCGGCAGCCGCGCCACGGCGAACGAGGCCGGGAACTCGGTCATGCGCGACGCGGCGTGGTCTGCGCCCGCGACGGACCGGCGGGGGTCGCCCGGCCGCGCCGACGGGCCGGGGCCGGCGGTCACCCGACCTCCGGCATCAGGCCGATGAACGGCTCGCCGCGCCGCGGCTCGGCCATCATCGGCGCCACGGCCTCCTTCCAGGCCACGTAGTGGGCCGTCTCCTTGTGGGCGCGCGCAGCCGGCTCGTCGGCGTAGGCCTCGTAGAGGACGAAGCGAGTCGGGTCGTCGCGGTCCTGGAGGACGTCGAAGCGGACGTTGCCGGGCTCGCGGACGGAGGCCTGGTGGTTGGCCCGCGTCGCCGCGATGAAGTCGTCGACGCGACCGGGCACGACGCGGACGTGGACGAGGGTGACGTGCATCGGACAACCCTACCTGCGGACGATCGGCTCCGCGGGCAGGATACGCCCGACCCCGGGGCGCCGGCCGGCTCGACGAGGGCATCGCCCGGCCGCCCGGCTCGCAGGTCGCCGCGCCTCGACCGCACCGGGTCGCCACCGGCAGGCGACCGCCCGGGCCGCTACTGGCAGGCGACCGCCCGGGCCGCGTCGATCGCCTGCTCGGCCGTCGAGGTCCCCGCGCGAAGCTCCCAGTCGTGGACGCCGTCGGACCAGAAGACGTAGTACGGCCGCACGCCGTCGGGGCGGACCGTGGTGCCGATCGGGTCGGCGTGGATGACGGCCGCCTGGAAGTCCCCGACCTCCACGAGGCCGGCCCACGACCCGAGCTCGTGGGCACCGGCATCGACGCTGGCCGCGTCCTTGCCGGCCGTCGGCCTCTCGAAAACCGCTATGCCGCCGCGGGCGAGGACGTCGGCTACCGTGTCGTCCGGCCCGATCGGGGTGGTGCCGTAGTAGGCGGCAAGGCCGGGCTGGTCGGCGCTGCCGATGTACGACGCCACCAGCGGCTGGCCCTCCAACCGGTCGGGAACCCCTTGGAGGCCGAGCGCCGCGACGGCAGACGGGTCTGGCGGACCTGTCCGTACGGCCCCGGCCGCAAGGATGGGGATCTGGACCGGCTGCGTCAGCTGTCGGTCGAGGGGCGTGGAGCGCTCGTCGAGGGCGATCGGTTCGGCTGCCCCGCACCCCGTGGCCAGTAGCGGTGGCGGTGTCGCGGCTGGACCTGGTGTCGCCGCGATCGTCGCCGCTGCGCTTGGCGACGGAGCGAGCGCAGCCGAGGGTGCCACTCCCCGGGGCCCAGCCGCGACGCAGCCACTCACGATCACTGCAACGGTGACAACGTACGCGAGCGGATCGAGCCTCCAGCCAGGCCGCGGGCGGATCATCTCGTCCTCACGGAGAAGTCGCGGTCCCGACGGTTTCGGCTCCCGCCGAAACGAACCCGTAGGATGGGCCTGTCGTTGACCAGGACAGCATACGGAGGTGGAGCGGTGGCCGGAGGTCCCGTCCAGGTCGACTACTTCTACCGCACCCGGTGGGGCGCGCACGACGAGTTCGTGGAGCTGTTCCTGAGGAATCACTGGCCGATCCTCCGTGAGCAGCTGGCGCAGGGGCGCTTCCTCGATGTCCGGATGCACGCCCCGCGCTTCCATGGCGACGGCCGCGCCGACTGGGATCTCAAGGTGACGATCGTGTACCGCGACTGGGCGGCGATCGAGGCTCACTCCGAGGCGGAGATCGCGCGCCGGCTCTACCCGGACCAGGAGGCGTTCCGGGCGGAGGAGCGGCGCCGCTTCGAGCTCCTCGAGGCGCACTGGGACGTGCCGCTCGCGGAGGTCCCCCTCCCGCGCTGAGCCGGGCCGGCCCGCGGGATCGGCGATTCCTCCGATCTCCTCGTCAGGGCGTCCCCAGGCCGAGGGCCGCGGCGAGGCCCTGCCCCGTCGCCCACTCCGGGCCGAAGAGCGTCGCCAGCCGCTGCCGCTCCTGCCGGCACCAGGCGGCGAACTGCGGATGCGTCTCCCGCAGCTCCTCGGACCGGGCCAGCCGCTCCTCGATCGACGCGTGGAACGCGGCGTACAGCTCGATCGGCGTCGCCTCGGCGATCCGGGCCTCGGCGCCGGGCGTGTAGTCGATCGGGATCCGCATCCGGGCGAAGAAGGCGCCGACCTCACCCGTCGAGAGGTCGACGGCCTGGCTGTGGCCGGTCGAGCGGAGGATCGGGGCGTGCGAGGCGAAGACCGCGAGCGTCGTCGCCGGGTCGCGGGCCGCGGCCCGGAGGGTCCCGCCAAAGGTGAGGAACGAGTTGAAGACGCCGAGCCGGTCGATGACCCGGATCGTGCCCCAGGCGAACGGGCGCTCGAGGGGAACGGCCGTGTCGCGGCTCAGCTCCGCCGGTCGGCCCCGCCCGGCGTCGGTCACCCAGTGCTCGACCCGCTCGGGATCGAAGTGGACGAGCGTGGGCCGCTCGCGGAGCGCCACGACGAGGTTGGCGCCGCCGGGCGCGCCCGGGGCGGTGCCGTTCACGTCGTGGAACCCCAGGTTCTCGACGTGGTGGGCAGCCTCGTCGAGCGCGATCCCGAGGCGGGGCGCGCGCCCCGCGGCCGCGATGTCGAACGTCATGACGCCACCTCCGGGGGAGTTCATTCTCGCCCTGCCACGGCGCGAGGGCATCCGCCGCTCCACCCGACGGCGCGGGCCGAACGGCCCCTGCGTCGCCTCCT